>JAOTYW010000058.1 GCA_029861705.1 Flavobacteriaceae bacterium | reverse complement strand
AGACGCTATTGCAAACGGGACTACCGAAGGTTTAAAATTGGCTGTGAATGTTGGGGCCATGCTATTAGTTTTTATCGCCTTTATCGCCATGATCAATGGGATACTGGGCTGGATAGGCGATTTTACTTCCTTAAACGAATGGATCGCTGCGAATTCGGTCTACGATTCATTCTCCCTTGAGGCTATTCTTGGAGTGATCTTTGCGCCGCTTATGTGGCTTATCGGAGTACAGACAGAAGACATTATGCTTATGGGGCAGTTGCTGGGTATTAAACTGGCAGCCAGCGAATTTGTAGGCTATATTCAATTGGCCGACCTTAAAAATGTGACTAAAGCCGGGCATTTGACCTATAATAAATCGGTCATTATGGCCACCTATATGCTCTGTGGCTTTGCGAATTTCGCCTCAATCGGAATCCAGATCGGCGGTATTGGTTCCCTGGCACCCGGACAGCGCAAGGTATTGTCGGAATTTGGGATGAAAGCCGTTTTAGGTGGCACGCTTGCCTCTTTACTGGGTGCAACCATCGCCGGGATGATCCTCGGATAGATTTCGTTGATAAATTCTGAAATCTGCAGTTTCGCGCAGCGGAATACTTTCTTTAATTTTGCATCCAAGTATGAAGCAGTATCACGACTTATTAAAGTATACCCTGGAACATGGGGTTGAAAAAGCCGACCGTACCGGCACAGGGACGGTCAGTATTTTTGGTTATCAAATGCGCTTTGACCTGAAAGAGGGATTTCCCATGGTGACGACTAAAAAAGTGCATTTAAAATCCATCATTTATGAACTTCTATGGTTTTTAAATGGCGATACCAACGTAAAATACCTGCAGGAGAACGGTGTGCGTATCTGGAATGAATGGGCCGATGAGAACGGAGACCTGGGGCCGGTATATGGCGCACAGTGGCGCAATTGGAATGGGGATGGGATCGATCAGATCAAGAACCTTATTCATACGATCAAAACCAATCCTGACAGCCGCAGGATGATGGTGGCTGCCTGGAACCCGAGCGTACTGCCTGATACAAGTCGGTCTTTTGCCGACAATGTAGCTGAAGGCAAAGCCGCTTTACCCCCTTGCCACGCTTTTTTCCAATTCTATGTCTCTGACGGGAAATTGTCATGCCAGTTATACCAGCGCAGTGCCGATATCTTTTTAGGTGTGCCATTTAACATTGCATCTTATGCGCTCTTTACTTTGATGGTGGCCCAGGTTACGGGCTATGAACCCGGGGAGTTTATCCACACCTTTGGGGACGCACATATTTATAAAAACCATAGGGAGCAGATTGACCTTCAGTTGAGTAGAGATCTGCGTCCACTACCTAAGATGGTCTTGAATCCGGAAGTTAAAAATATTTTTGAATTCTCCTTTGAAGACTTTACCTTGCTCGACTACGACCCCCACCCACATATCAAAGGCGTGGTGGCCGTATAGTGAAAATAGCTTTATAATTCCCTAAAAACCAAGAGTATAGCTTTATTACCCGGGAGTTTTAGACTGTTTTTACTGAGAACAACTAGCAATGAAAACCCGAAAAAACCCCACCAATCATGTTAATTCAATTCATCATTGGCTTGATGGCATTAGCCATGCCGTCTGCCACCCCCGTCTCATGTGAATGTCCACTAACACCCGCAAAAGAAGATCTGAGCGAGTCTGAATATGACCGACTCATCATCCAGCAAGCATATGACCGCGCAGATCTTGTCTTTTTTGCCGAGGTCACCGGTTTTGATGATACTTCTAGTCATATGGATGAAGCCAGCAATGAAGACAGCTGGAACATTTCAAAAGAAAAGCGTTTTGGAACGGCTCCGCAACTCCGACTCATTAAGGCGTACAAAGGATCCAAAAAAAATTATCGCAAATCCGACTTGCAGATCAGTCAGCGGTGGCGTTTATGTGATATGTATTTCAACAAGAATGAAACATATGTCTTTTTTGCCAAGCCTGGAAAAGACGGGAAACTACTAACTAGTATTTGTGCCCCAAACAGGTTGATCCGTTTTAAGGAGCAATTGGCAGAAGTGGAACAATGGTTGCGTTAAAAGACTATTTAATTCCGGGATAAATCTTAATTGACCTCATCAAACACCTTGTTTAACAACTCTTCTACTAGTTGGTAGCGCAATAAAGGGCCATTCTCTGAGCGGCTCTGATTGTTGAGCATGGCAATACTCACTCTTGTCCGCGGGTCATAGAACATATAAGACCCATAGCCGCGCATACCGCCGGTATGTCCGAATGTATTTCTTCCTGCTAACAGCACTCTACGCACTCCAAGTCCGTAGCCATTCGCGATAGGATCATCTAATTGCAGGAAGGTGAGCATTTTAAAGCGCGAAGCTGCCGTGATGGCATCCCCATTAAAGAGCTCGAAGGCCCACATAGAAAGGTCAGATGCCGTAGCAAATACATCAGCGGCTGTAAAAAAAACACTGTGGTAGGCCGGACCGAAATCGGCCAAAATATCCTGTAAGACACCATCGCCATTATTGTCCCGCCAGGGGGTGGCCAATATTCCTTCAATGGGCTCACTCGCCCCAAAATACATGGCATTTAATCCCAAAGGATCCCAGAATTTTTCTCGCATTACTTCGGCGACGGATTGACCCGTCACGGCTTCAATGATGAGTCCGAGGATCAGAAAATTTGAATTTGAATATTCATAGCGTTCGCCGGCTGCAAATACTGGTTCCCCTATGTACTGGACTAGTTGCGACGCCGGAAATCCTGTTTGCAGATCCCCTTCCACACTAGGCCATATATCCGGATGCTGAAAATACCCTTTGAGTCCGCTTTGATGATTGAGCAATTGAAAGAGCGTGATATTCTCGTCTACATTGGGCGAGTTCAGGGACAGGTGGTTATGGATGGAGTCTGTGATGCTTAAAAGTCCGTCTTCCTCCAGCCTCAGAATTGTGGCTGCCACAACGGTTTTTGTGATACTGGCAATACCGAATCGCATTTCGGGCTGAATAGGTTCATTGGCTTTGGAAGTACCACCGGTCAGCTGCCAGTGCTCCACACCATCTACACGGATAGAGACAGATACACCCAGCAATTTATCAGGCCCCACCTTAGCGCTGATGATAGATTGTAATTCCTCCTCAACAGTTGGACCCTGAGCTGTTTCATCAGGCATATTGATGGGCCTATTCACAGGATCTGAATCTTTCGAACAAGCGAATACGAGCAGTGAGGTTAGAAGAAGTATTGCGGACTTTTGTAAAGAGGATAAATGCATGGAATCAAGATAGGAATTTTTCCAGAATGCAAAGCCTGGTAATATATAACGGTAGAGAATCAATTCATAATAAAACTCTCTGACTATTCAAGCTTAACCGGAAACCTGAAGGGATAAAGTGCTATCTTAGGTTTTATATAACGAGTTGTAGCCAATTTGTCCTCTTTCAATTCTCTACTGTAGCATAAAAGTGAAATCATTATTTTATATCCTATTATGTATTCTCAATGACAATGAAAAAGTTTACCATTCTTATTTCCTTTATTTTTATTATCTGTTGTTTTTCATGCCAAGAAAACCTTGAGGAAAGCTATACCAGAAAGTGGGGGAAGTTTCAAACTCAACTGATTGAAAATATTAAATCATTCCAAAAGTATGAAGAGTTCGATGAACAACGCGGTGATTTTAAATTAGTGACTTTTCATTCTGATTCGCTCAAACTTAAAGGGTTATTAAATACGAAGAATATTGATTCTGTAACTAAAAAACCTGTTGTAGTATACCTACATGGTGGATTCGCCCTAAGCTACAATGAACTTGAAAAAACCAATCCATTCACAGATGCTGGATTTATCACTTTTGCTCCATCTTACAGGGGAGAAAATGGAAATCCAGGCTATTTTGAATTATTTATGGGGGAAGTACAAGACGCAAAAGCTGCAATTAATTGGATTTCACAACAACCGTATATAGACACTAATAATATCTATGTTTTTGGCTGGAGTGTTGGCGGGGGAATATCTTTAAATCTATCATTGCATGACGATATTCCGGTAAAAATAAGTGGTAGTAGTGCTGGAATATATGACTATGATTTAATCAAGGCGTGGGCAACAGAAGACGAAATGATTATTTTCCCCTACGACTATAAAAATAATTTAGAAAATTATTTCAGACTGCCCATTTACAACCTTAAAAATATGATAAGACCTCATTATACTTACATTGGAGAAGAGGACGATTATACTTTTTATAAAAATTTAACAGATAGTTTATATCCAGATAGTTACTACCATTTAATGCTTACAAAATTAAAAGGGAATCATGTTTCTAGCTTAGAAGCAGCAATGGATCAATTTATTAGAGTTATAAACAAATAAAAGTAAACTGGCTACAACAATGTGTATAGTTCATAGTGTCTAAGAACTATCTCGGAAATTCTGCCGAATTTCCGCACTCTTGGTCCTTTTATGCTAACTTAGATTCTCAACACTACAAACCATACACGAACACGTTGGCGGTAATGTAAAAATCACAGAAAATGAAAGTAACACTGATTAGCATTCCAGTTCGAGACCAAGAAAAAGCATTGGAATTTTACACAGAAAAACTTGGTTTCATTAAAAAGAAAGACAAACCATTAGAAGGTGGAAATAGATGGTTGACTTTAGTTTCAAAAGAAGCTCAAGACGGACCAGAATTATTATTGGAACCAGCACCAAATCATTTTGAGCCGTCTAAAATCTATCAAGACGCACTGCTGGAAGCTGGAATTCCATACACTCAATTTGATGTTGTAAGTGTTGATGCAGAATATGAACGATTAACAAAACTTGGAGTAGAATTTAGTGTAATACCGTCTGTAATGGGAACAACAAAATACGCTGTATTCAACGATACTTGTGGAAATTATATTGCAATCACTCAGGAATTATGAAAACACTACTGCCAACATTGTGTATAAATAATAGCGGTATAAATGATATACCGAAAGATAAAACATAAAATAAAGGTCAGTGTAAAACTGAAAAATTAGTGAGCAGAAACCCGCTACTACTCATACACGAGACCGTTAGGCTTCATTATGAACTACTACTAACCAAATGATAAAATTCTTTAGAAAAATACGATTCGACCTTATGGAAAAAAATAAAACTGGAAAGTATTTGAAATATGCTATTGGAGAAATTGTATTGGTTGTCATTGGAATTTTAATTGCGGTATCAATAAATAATTGGAAGCAATCTATTGACCTAGAAAAAGTTGAGCAAATTTTATATAGCGATCTCATACAGGAATTACAAACTGATTTAGTTGAAGTTCAAGTTAATGGTGAGTATAATAGGAAGTATCTGGCAAGATATAATCGCGCCAGTGAAATAATTCTAAATGACACCAAGAAACAATTGATAGACACCTTGGCGATTATAACAACTGAACTTACAAATTTTTCAGATTTTAAAAATGATGGATCGGCTTATAACAAATTGGCATCGAGTGGTAAATTGGAACTAATAACCAATAAGGAGATTTTGATGCGATTGCAAAATCTAGGAATACTTTACAACTACATTAATAGATTGGAAAAAAATCAAGAAGAATTTATGTTTTCAATAATACCAAAAATATCTGAATACTTGAGAATAAAACCATTTCAAGTAATGCAACCAGAGAAACTATACAATTACAAATTTCAGAATGATATCGAGATTCTAATAAAAATTGGAAAAGAAAAAGATGAATTGTATGAACGAGCTGAAACTGATATAAACAGTTTGATTAATTTATTGGAGGAAGAATTAAAATAGGTCAAATAACGAAAGGCTAACAACGCCTATAGACTTGGCCTGAAAAGGCCAAGTAAAGCCCAAATGGCAAATGACAAGCACCAGGGCCTACTTAATTTGGAATTATATCTATTGGGCAAAATAGAAAACATTCACTCCCTAAAATACCGTTTCAGCCCGGTATCTATCTCGAGGGCTTTGGTCAGCAGAGAGTCTGCTTCAGCTTCCCTGCCCAGTTTACGTAAAGCCTTCGATTTATTGGCCATAGCCGGGGTATATCCCGGGTCTACTTCCAAGGCTTTATCGGCATTTTGGAGTGCCAACTCAGGTAGTCCGAGTTTGTGGTAAGCACTGGCCTTGCTGCAATAAATATATGGGTTGGTGGCATCCAAAAGCAACGCACTGTCGTAGCTTACCAGTGCCTGATCAGGCAGCCCTTTGTTTAAAAGTCTGGTGCCGTGGTTGGCCCATTCAAGGGATGTTTGTGGCTTTGGTTCGCCAGCAGTTTCGGTATTCTTGTTTTCCGAATTTGGGCCGCGGCAAGTAACAAGCAGGATTAATCCAAAAGCAATCGGAAGTATAATCTTTATCCGTTTCATATCCTACAAAATTAATGAAATCACTGGGGTAACACATATACATGAAATTCAGGGGTATGTTAGAAAATCATAGCTACACACAACAACGTATATAGTCCACGCCCGTACCGAACGCCAGCCCGACAAGTCATTCTGGCGGTGGTACGTTCGGGCGGGCATCGCTCCCCAACGCTTGTCTTATTTCCCTATCTTAGAGTGTAGTAATATGGCCGCTGGGCCGTGGACGTAATGCGCAAACACGGAATGTTACTACGGTGCTATGAAACATAAAAAGTGCTTAACTGTATCCTCGATAGTATGAGGATAAATTAGTAGAATAATATGTGGACAAATCGAGATATCCTTCGTACTGCTATAGCTATCATTGTATCCCTTACCGGTTGGGGCGTATTCCGACTTCTTTTCCCAGCCTTAGACTACTTTACGCCTGACTTCCTTACTAACCAATTTGAGCGCAGTTGGATTGTTCTTCATGAAGTGCGCAAGCCCGCTGGTTTGGTTTACCTAACCCTGGCCCTGATCTTATTGGCAGTGTTCTTCAATGCTATACAGCAGCATTGGCCCGGAAAGGGAGGAATCAAAGGATTAATCTTTGGCATATGGTTCGGTGGCGTGTGGTCGTTTGGATTCCTCACCGGATGGGCCTTCTTGGAAACAACTCTTCGCTCGGAAATCATAAACATCGTCGTAGACATTATACCTTTGGCGATTGCAGGATGGCTCATTGGATTAGCAGTCGGTCGTGATATTCCTAAGTCAGAGATATGGATGTGGAAACCCTGGTTGGCCGTTCTTCTTGTGGCCTTCGGTTTTATCGTAGTTCATTCATTGGGAGGTATGCTCCTTGCCGGCGTATTTGGTAAAACGGCAGTTTTTTTACTAATTCCGACTACAATAGAACAGATCATACTGTTATTCACGCTAGGGCTTTGGGTAGGTGGAATGTACATAATGCTTCGCAGGTGGTTACCATTTAATAAGACAAGGGTGCGAGTTGCTTTCTTCGCTTTTGGTATTTTCGGGATGTGTTGGACTTGGTTTAATCTTTTTTTTGTGATTGAGTTCACCGGTGTAATTCCCGTGTTGTTACTCTTGGGCCTGATAGGTGCACTTGGAGTATTCGCAGGTGCACTCGTCTATGAAGAATTTGCCGGCCAAGACTTGGTTTAATTACCTAATTAAAGTTTATTAATAAAGTCCACTGTGATTTGCATCTAGGTACCTGTCCATACCTGTCTGTCGCCTACCCGTTAGAGACATTATAACGGGGCAGGCAGTTTCCAAGATTTATTTTCTTGTCGTTCGTTTTTGGAATTTGTATTTTGGAATTTGTCCACCACCGGCTAATGACCAGGGACTTTAGCCACAAGCAATAAAAACGAATTTTTATAATCTAGACAACAATTAACAAATGGAAATTTTCAAAATTATTGTCTTGTCTTTATCAGGCCTCATGTTACTTTTTGTAGTGATAATGAGGTTAAGCAACCCGATAAAAACATATTTTAAGAATTCTGGAATCGAACTAGCAAACGATGTCAACTTGTTAAACGAAATAAGAGGTGTCAGCGCTGTTATGCTTTGTGGAGGAATTATAGTTCTGTCGGGCATAATTATTCCAAGTCTGAGGCTGACTTTCTTCGTTGTTGCAGCACTAATTTTTCTTGGGTTTGCAATAGGGAGATTAATTAGTTTTTCCAGTGATGAAAACCGTATAAAAAATTAATCCAAGGGATCTGGTTTGAAATAATATTAGGTGCGTTAAATATTTTTGGGATTTACAGTATTCTGGTTTAGACAAATGCCATTAGACTTGGCCTTAATAGGCCAATTAATTTCCGCTGGCTCAAAGCGGGAACTGATGTAGCCAATTTGAAGATGAAATACTTGATATACGTTTTGCTTTTAATCTTTTCAGCAAGCTGTAAAAATTCAAATGATTCCGCAGCTTTCCAAGCTCCTTATAATGCACTTCACGCATTAAAATCCCCTGTTGAATTTGCTAATGGAAGAATAACAACCACAAATGGTATTAGCTTTTCAAAATATGGAGACGTTCTTTATATCTCAAATTCTATTGACAAAACTTTTGAAAATGGCAGAAGGTATGCCGGAATTTTTAAGTACACCTATAAAAATAACAAGTGGAATGGCCCTGAATTAGTTCAATTCGGACGAATTATTGACGCCTATCATCCTGTTTTATCCATTGATAATGAAACCTTGTTTTTCAATTCAAGGTCCAGTTTAGATTCTTTGAATAAATCAATACCACATAATATTTGGTTTGCTAAAAAAACGGCATCTGGCTGGTCCGCACCAAAAATGCTAGAAGGAATCAATAGTGCACATTATGACTCCTATCCATCAATAGCCAAAAATAACAACATGTATTTCAATTCAGATCGAGAGGGTGGTAAAGGGGGAATGGACATTTATGTTTCTAATTATGTCAATGGTGAATACCAAGAACCTATTAACCTTAAAACCCTCAATTCTGATCAGACTGAGAACGATTTAGTTGTTGATCCTGAAGAGAAATTCATTATTTTCAATCGATATATTGATTCTATCAAGGCTTTAGATTTATATATTTCCTACCGAGAAGGAGAGGATTGGGGAAAACCAAGAGCACTAGATAAAATCAATTCTCCAAAGAAATGGGAATTGACTCCAAGCTTGTCTCCGGAAGGGAAATATTTTTTTTATGAATTAGATGGTAAGATTATGCAAATTGACCTCGCAGAATTAGTGCATATTGAGAAATAGGTAAACTAGCTACAACATTGGACGAACAGCAAACAGAAATGAAACTTAAAGTAATTCTTATACTTCTTGTTATTCTCGGCTGTCAGCGGCAAGAAAACAATATTGATTTACCCATTATGGGAGATCTTCCCATTGGAGAATACCCAGTTGGGTTTATGACATTATTCACTCATGACCTTACAAAGAATGCTGTTCCTTTTTCGGACTGGGATGGAAATTTAGTGCAAGAACATACATCTGAAAATGGTCGACAATTCCAAATCAATATTTGGTATCCGGCAAATCCAGGGTCTGGTAATCCGTTGAAATATGCCGATTATGTTGATCTAATGGGTAGGCAAATCAATTTTAATGAATCAGAAGAGCAAAAAATCTTCGCCAGGGAATTATTTATTAGACAAACAAGAGATTTAGGAAACATTCGAAACCCAGAAAACAATACAGATCTAAATTCGGAACAATTGGATCAGCTTCTTGAACTGAATGTACTAGCCCGTTTAAAGGCTAAAGCTGCAGAAGGACAGTTTCCTTTGGTAATTTACCCAAACGGCGGTAGTCCGGCCTACCAAAGCATTACGTGCGAATTTTTAGCAAGTCATGGCTATGTAGCTGTATCATTCGTTCCAAAAGGAAGGTATTCTTCCGGGATGGAAGTATCTACAATTGGCCTTGAAGTAGCTGTAGATGACCTTGAGTTTGTCCTTGGACAGATCAGTGAAAAGTCGAATGTAGATATGAATAGTGTTTCAATCCTGGCCAATGCAATTTCTTCCTCAGTCGGAGCTGCAGCGGTTTCCAGGAATGAGAAAATTAAGGCACTGATCAGCCTGGAAGGTGGATTACCCAGTTCTTTTGAACAAAGGCTTTTAAGGGAATCTGTTTTCTATCAACCGGAGAATATTCGAGTACCGATATTATTCATTTATTCACCCCATCCGTCTATAGATCCGCAGTATACCTATCATTTGAAATATGCTGATCGATATTATGCGCATTTTTCCAAGATGTCTGAGTTTGTTATGCTCAATTATGGAATGTTTGATGCGTTCATTCCAGGGATTCTGGGTGAGCATTCCGGCAATACAAAAGAAGGGTTTGAGACAGCTAATGAACTTATCTTAAGATTTCTAAACCAAAAGATAAAGAAGGAAGCCGGGGAATTATTTGATGCTTCATTTGTGTCTAACCGGACCCATATTGATACCACCTTCGTCTTGCCGGGTTTACCTGCTCCACCAAACATGGCCGAACTTAAAGATGTTTTTATGAAGGAAGGGTTTGATTCAATTGAAAATACATACCGCCAGCTAAAGTCCGAAGGAAATTCACAACCCTTCTCTAAGGATTTTTACACGGATTACCGCAGCTGGTTGGCCTGGAAAAAAGACGAAAATTATGTATATCGGTTAAGGCTATATGAACTTGCGTATGACAGTTATCCTGAATCTGCCAGGATCAATTATTACATGGCATATTATTCAATGAAGAGGGAATTGAATGAGCAGTCAAAGCAATTCTATGTTCAAACCTTATCGCTGTTAGAATCAGATGAAGAGCTGAATACAGATGACAAATCCAGAATAAGGAATTATGCCACTGAAGAATTAGACAGTTTGCTCAAATAAAGTTGATTATCAAAAAAACGTTGTACAACAATGCCTATAAACCTGGCGAAGCCAGGTAAATGACAAATCTCAAATGACAAGCACCAAATTGGAATCTACCTGTCGGTAGACAGGTTTGTCATTTGTCACCTGCCTGCCGGTAGGCAGGTTTGTAAATTGTCCGCCTCCGGCGGATAGCCAGGGGTGTTGTGCTTTATTGACTGATTTTAACTTTAAGCCTATTTCGATATTAATATAAAGTACTATGAACAAGGGTATTCTTTTTTTAATCACAATCTTCTTATTCGTCAACCACATGGGATTTGCCCAACAAAAACCTAATGTCATATTAATTTTTCCTGACAATCTGGGTGTTGGTGAAGTAAGTGCTTATGGTGGCCCTCGTGGTGTACCAACCCCAAATATTGACAGAATAGGTGCCGAAGGTATAAGGCTAACCAATTTCAATGTAGAATATTCATGTACGCCTTCTCGTATTGCCATCCTTACTGGAAGATATGCTGTTCGGGCCGGCGAAGACTATTATGCAGGTACTACCTTATGGGAAGAAACTATTGCCGAACGTTTGAAGGCCGTAGGCTATAACACAGCACTTTTTGGTAAATGGGATTTGGGAGCCAAGAATTGGCATGGTAAACGAGAACCTACCCAACAAGGTTTTGATCAGTGGTATGGTATTCCAGGAACTACACATGTTTCCCAATTTCCAACCATGGAAGGTTTCGATCCTAATTTACAGCAACCGCCATACATTTGGGAAGGAACCGCTGGTTCTCCTTCTAAAAAAGTAAAACCTTTTGACCCAGAAACAAGACGAACCATTGATCGTGAAGCTGCCGAAAAAAGCACTGATTTTATTAAAGAGAATGCTGATAATGATCAACCTTTCTTTTTGTATTACGCCATGACCCAATTGCATTTTCCTGCCTTACCTCATCCTGATAAAGCCGGCACAACTGGAGCTGGAGATATGGGAGATTCTATGGCAGATGTAGACTATAATGTAGGCTTAATTTTAGACCAGTTAAAAGCTTCTGGTATCGAAGACAACACCCTTATTATTTGGTGTACAGACAATGGTGCCGAGATGAGACGACCCTGGAGAGGTTCTCCTGGTCCTTGGAGAGGTTATTACAATTCGGCAATGGAAGGAGGCATTAGAACCCCAGCAGTTATTAGATGGCCGGAAAGAATTAAAGCAGGACAAGTTTCAAATGAAATGGTGCATGAAGTAGATTTGTTTACAACCATTCTCAATGCCGCCGGAAGTCCAGAAGCTATTCCAAATGATCGTATTATAGATGGTGTAAATCAATTATCATTTTTAGAAGGAAAACAAGCGCATTCTAATCGTGAAAGTGCCATCTTCACACAGCGTTTTGGTCAAATTATGGCCGTTAAATGGCGAGATTGGAAACTGTGGTATGTTTACAAAACCGAAATGCCAGATCCGGAACCAGACAATCTCGTTCGTCTGTTCGATCTGCGTGCAGACCCAAGAGAAGAAATAGATGTAAAGGACTATTATCCGGGAGTAATTGGTATTATGGATAGCATTGTTAAAGATTATGAAGCAACTTTTATAACTCATCCTCGTGTATCAGCAAGCGCCAATGCTGCCGATCCTTACATACCGCCACCTGCAAATTCAGGAATTCCAGTACAAACCTATACGCGAACTGATAGAGATTCTCTTGGTACGCGAAGTGTGGCAATGGCAAATCCTGATTTTACAGGTACTTGGTCTACAGCTATTTTGCATCGAGTCTCGGTAATAAATCGCGTAGATGAACCCTTGCCGCCAACATTAGGAAGTGGTTGGGGAAATCAAATATCCATTCAACATACGCCAAATCAATTGGAAATTGAGCGTGTAGTATTCATCCCCAGAGAAATTCAACAACTAGAGCGATATCGCTTTGCTTTGGATGGATCAACCTCCGAAAATAACATTCTAATGGGTCGTACTGGAAAACCTATAGTTTCAACAAGCACATGGAAGGATAATAGGCTAATAATAAATTCTTTATATCCATTTCAAGATTCAAAATCTGGCAAATGGCTAAGTAGTAAAGTTACGCAGACTTTGTGGCTTGAAGCTCCCAGCGGAACGCCGTGGGAAGCAACATTAATAGTCGAAACCACTAGAGAAGGCCTATGGGGAAAATTACCTTCAACCAATCGTACAGTGTACACCAAGGGATATAGATAAACGATGATTAAATTTTTTGCCGGTTCCATCAAAAACTCCTTTCTGAAAACAAATTCAGTAAGTATCTGATCTATGCCATTGGA
>JAOTYW010000248.1 GCA_029861705.1 Flavobacteriaceae bacterium | reverse complement strand
GCATTTGGGAAGGAAGCTCCATTATTCTATTTCAGGATCGAGGCGTTGGGCAAAAGAGGGGTGGCTTTCGGGTGCCCCTTATAATTCCTATTCACTTTTTGGAGGGTTGGAATGGACATTGAATCCTCAGAATAAAATATTGATAGCAGGGATATGGATAGACCAGAAACGCGGAAGATCTACCCCTGTTACAGACGAAGTATATGCTATAAAAGGGGCTGCTTACAATCCCGGATGGGGTTTTTGGGGCGAGACTAAAAGAGCAGCCAATACCAAGAACATTAAAGCCCCAATGTTGCATTTCAGCTATCAATTAAAGAATGAAAGAAGTGAATTGACACTATCAGGATTGCTGGGGCGATCGCATCAGGCAAGGGGCAGACTGGGCTACTTCAACGCCCCAAATCCTGATCCTGTTTATTATCGTTACTTGCCGAGTTTTTACCTTAACAGTCCCCTGGGAGCAGATTATCAAGGGGCATCTCTCGCGCATCAGGGCTTTATAAATGAGGGTCAAATAGATTGGGATTTTCTGGTGGTAAGCAATCAGAACCCTGCCCTCGCAGGAAGGGCTTCTTATGTCCTGCAATCCGACCAGAACCTAAGTGATCTAATTGGCGGCACGCTCCACTTCAATACAAAAATGGGAGATCGCATCATTCTTTATGCAGGGGGTCAATTTATTGAAGAGCGAATGCAATTCTATGCCAAAATAGACGATTTGTTGGGCGCAGAATACCATGCAGATATTGATCCTTTCACAGAAACGCGCAACAATAGCCTGGGGTCGTTGAACAAACATCAAGATGATATTTTCAAGTATCATTATGCCATTCAGGCAAGGAGATCCAAGGCGTATCTGCAAGTAGGTTATCAAAGTCAATTACTGGAAGGATTTATTGCGGGAAGTATAGGTACCCGGCAAGTGAGCCGGGAAGGGTTTTACCAAAATGAGCGTTTTCCTGAAGAATCACTAGGCAAGGGCAAGTTGCTAAGCTATCATCCTAAGTCGGCCAAAGCAGGCATTTCTGTCGATCTATCCGGCAGACATAGAATAGGGTTGCTGGCTTTGGTACAGGATGCGGCACAACCTATAAGGAATATCTTTATAAATCCACGCGAGCATCACCGGATCGTTCCGGGAGATCATATGGAACGCATTTATGGAGCGGAAGGAAATTATCATTTCCGCTTGCCCCACATACAGGGTCGGCTGACAGGCTATTACAATTTAATCCGTAACACTTCGGACATAAAATCCTACTACGTGGATACTGGCTTCGGATCGGATTTTGTTCAGGAAGTTAGCACTGGGATGGATCAGGAATATAAAGGCCTGGAACTGGGCGTTGAGCTTTTCCCTTCAAGTGCTGTTACATTGTCTCTGGTTGGCAGTCTCGGTTCTTTCCGATATAAGAATGACCCATTGCTTGAAATTAATTATGATCCCACAGAACTACCGGAAGGATCTGGTATGCAGACCACGGAACTTGATTTAGGGCAAGCCCGAATGTCTG
Organism: Flavobacteriaceae bacterium; assembly: GCA_029861705.1. Taxonomy (GTDB): domain Bacteria; phylum Bacteroidota; class Bacteroidia; order Flavobacteriales; family Flavobacteriaceae; genus HDS-28. The sequence goes on along the minus strand of JAOTYW010000248.1, from coordinate 2,034 downwards.
GCCTGCATATGGGATCCGGCCCTGAAATAGCTTTATCAACGGGCGTATCCTATTCCGATCCGGACTACTGGTGGCTGGGAATCTCTGCAAACTACCTGGATGGCCGATATATAAGGCCTGCCTTGATCACCAGAACACAAAGTTTTTTGTTAGATCCTGAGACCGGCATGCAATTTGCCGAAGCAAGTCCGGAGAATGTAGCACGCCTCTTAAAACAGAAAGTTATGGCCCCAGTGTATTTATTAAACCTTATTGGAGGTAAATCCTGGAAGTGGAAGGGCACCTATATTAGTACATTTTTTAGCCTGTCGAATGTATTTGACCATCAATTTCAATCCGGAGGCTTTGAACAGGGAAGAAATGGGAACTATGGTCAGGCCTACCAGGATCAGATCAGTACAGATCCACTTTTTGGCCCTAAGTATTGGTATGGACAGGGCAGAAGTTTTTTCCTTAACCTGGTCGTAAGTCTATGAAGAATCCAAACCCACTTGCTGTCAGCTGGATGATATTGCTATGCAGTATTCTCATGCAGTGTACTTCGGACACTTATACTGCTGCTGATTTACAAACCTGTGTTCAGGATGCAGGAATGAAATGGACTATGACGGATCTGGTCGCGTTAGCCAATGAAGAACCGATGCAAATAAGGGATGAGGCCTATATGGAAGGATGGGTAATTTCTTCTGATGCTTCAGGCAACTTTTTCAATGAATTATGGCTGCAAGATGACCCGACTGATCCAAAAAGCGGCATCAAATTATTGATGGAACAAAGAGATACCTATGTGCGGTATCCGGTAGGGACGCGGTTGTTTATTTACTTAAAAGGGCTGTGGATCCGCAAAAAATATGGCAGCTGTGAAATTGGGAGTGCTGTTACACTGTTCGGGAGCCAGAGCATTGGCCGGATTCCGTTTCACCAGCTAAAGGCTCATATTAGAACTGTATGTGATTTACGGGAGGAAGTTGTCCCTATTATTAGATCACTTGCCCAAATTGAAACTTCCCAACTTAATACCCTGATCCAATTTAAAAATGTTGAATTTGAATATAGTGAAATTGGAAAGTCACTGGCTGTTGAAGAAGAAGAAACAGTTCGGCTCATAACGGATTGCGCTGGCCTTGAGACCCGGCTATTGACTAGTGGCTATGCCGACTTTTATCAATACCCCATTCCGGAAACCCATGGAATGATTACCGGGATATTGATGGCAGACCGAAACGGACTTTTATTAAAAGTCAGAACAGTAGACGATATATCACTAAATACTGAACGCTGCCTGGTGCCTGTTGAGCCGCAGACCTCAGATCATATATTGATCACAGAGATCGCTGACCCCGATAATGAAGCAAGGGCCAGGTTCATTGAACTCTACAATGCAGGGGATAATTCATTTAATCTTGAAGGATGGAAATTAATACGCTATACAAATGCCAATGTAGAAGCAGGGAGTGAATTTGATCTTTCCGGTCTGGAAATTAAGGGGAAGTCTGCCTTAGTTATTGCTGCAAATGGAGTTGAATTTGAAAATGTATATGGTTTTACACCTGATGCTGTCGCCGGAACTAATAGCCCTGCAGACTCAAATGGAGACGATAATATGGCACTAATCGATCCATTTAATGCTGTAATTGATCTTTTTGGAGTCATTGGTGAGGACGGATCCGGGACGGAACATGAGTTTGAAGATGGAAAAGCGGTGCGAAATCTTGACGTTGAGGCACCAAATGCGGTGTTTTTTTCAAATGAGTGGACTATTTTCAACGATTCCGGTTCGCCCGGAACTACACTCGATCCTCAAATAGCACCTGCAGATTTCAATCCTGGAATAAGAAACTGATTATCAGAATAATAACTAGAAATTTAAGCGCTTTGACAGATGCTGGTATAAATTGTGCTTATAACGCTATAGAAGCCAAAATAGGAAGGTCTAATACTGTTATAACCCCCCATATTCAATGTCCCTATTGAACTATAAACAATGAGAATTGGTTTTCCTTTACAATGCTATGTATGCATAGTATATTGAAG
>JAOTYW010000277.1 GCA_029861705.1 Flavobacteriaceae bacterium | reverse complement strand
CCAACGCAACGACGGCTTTCCCACTTTTCCTGTTTTGTTGGAGCGCGGGTTCTAATTGCCTACTAAAATTTCCCTGGCCATCATTGATATAGAGCCGATCTGCATAGTAGGAAGACTGAATATCAAATTCATTGCCCCCGCTAACTACATAAAGATCCAGATCGGTATCTCCATCCAGATCGAAAAAAACAGCACCGGTGTCTTCATAGCCTGAATCTACCTTAAATATTTCTGGGTTCGCAGCCCGAAAACCATTATTGTTTTGTATCCATAGCTGAGCAGCTTGCCCGGAGGCACCACCTATGAACAGATCAATTTTGCCGTCTCCATTAATATCGGCTTGAGCGATACAAGGTCCCTGCGTTGATTGTTTGTAGGGCAGGAGGACTTCAGTTTCAAAATCATCAAAAGTGTTCTCCTTGTGCTGGAATTCAAGGCCAATGGATCCTGGTTTCACTTGCTTAATGAGTGCCAGATCGGAAGAGACTTTGGGCTTTTGGATTACTGCGTCGTTTTTCGAGATTGTAAGCATTTGATTAACAGCAATATCTGTTAATTCTACTTGCCGGCCGTCTGCCCATTCCACCTTAAGAGTGTCTACGCTTGTATGCTTACCTAAACCAAAATGGGCCGAATTTTCATGAGCGGACATATAGCCGCGTATTCGTTTTGTTTCAACAAGCTGGGCCAGGTCCCCTGCGATAGCCGTTACCCGTGCAATTGGCTCTGAATGGCCTCCTTTTACTTTTACTACCAGATAGTTGCCAAGTTCTTTTTCCCTGGATAGATTTTTATATAAAAAAGCATTCTCATCCAAATTGTTGACTACCAGATCCAGGTCTCCATCATTATCCAAATCTCCTAGAGCTGCGCCGTTGCTAAATGAAGGGTCGCCCAAGCCCCAGGATTCCGCTGTATTGGTAAACTGAAGATCTCCTTGGTTCTTATAAAGGATATTTGCCAGCTTTTCGGAAGGCATGGCATCGTATAACTGCGTTTTTACTTCAAGAGGTACCTGGCTCCCGTACTTTTGACGGGCTTCAAAAACCTGCATTTGCAGGTCGTTGTCGAGGGCGTACCGGCGATAGCCATTTGTTACATAAATATCTTTTGTACCGTTCAGATCAAAATCATTCATCAGCACTGACCAGCTCCAATCTGTATTGGCCATACCTGTAAGTTGAGCAATATCGCTAAACTGATTGTTCCCCTGATTCAATTGAAGGGAATTGAACATATATTGGTAATGAAATCCGGCCGTATTCACGAGATAATTGAATCTGTTAGTGTTCATACTCGCCATGAGCGTTTTGGAGCGGATATGATCGCTGGAGGCCATATCAAGGACAAAAATGTCCTGCTGTAAATCATTATTGATATCAGCTACGTCCAATCCCATGCCAAAAAAGGAAATATGCTGTGTATATTCCTTTATCCTGTCTGTAAAACTTCCGTCACCATTATTAATAAATAAGGCATCAGGGATATAGTAGTCACTTGCAATATAAATATCCGCCAAACCGTCTGTATTGATATCGCTTACCATGAGCCCTAATCCAAAAATGGGTTGCTCCAATCCTGCCTCTCGAGTAACGTCGGTAAAACGACCGCCATCATTGCGATATAAATGGGAGCTATTAAAATGCATCCGCTCCGGATCGTTTCCGATTAGCTCATATAATTGTACTGGATCTACACCATAGAATTCATTTTCATTCATGACGATGCAATCCAGGTCGCCATCATTATCCATATCAAAAAAGGCCGATTGTGTACTAATTCCCATATCTGCCAGGCCGTGAGCTTCGGCTTCTTCGGTAAACGAACCATCCTTTTGATTAATAAATAATAAGTTTTTTCGGTCTAATCTAGAATTTGGGCCGCCTTGTGAGAAATAGATGTCCATCCATCCATCTCCATTGATATCCCCAAAAGCGATTCCATTGCTCCATTGTTTCCCTTGGTTGATACCGGATCCAGAGGTGATATCCTCGAATTGAAAATCCCCTTTATTAATAAATATTCGGTTTTCAACCTGATTCCCGCAAAATACTACATCTAAAAGACCATCGTTGTTCAGGTCTTCTACACCAACCCCGGCTCCGTTATAGAAATAGTCGAAGTTAAACAGGTTATCCAGGCTGTTAAGATCTTCCTGGATATTATTTTCAAAGTTGAGATTGCTGAGGTTCCCGGGGATTCGTTCAAAAATGGCAGTTTCCTTTGATTTCCCGTCAGTATCAGTGGTATCTGATTTCTGGGCACTCTTATCCGTATTACATCCAAGAAGGAATAAAAGGATTGCATAGATACAGGTAGTGAAAACAATTCCCGCCTTCACTCTAATCAAGGGCATCAATCTGCGCGTATCATTCATAATATCGTTTGATTCAGAGCGGCCTAAAGGTACATATTTTGGAGGTTATCAAAAAAATTAAGCTGTGGAAGCGGGCGTATTTGCTGTTAAAGTATACTTAAAACTTAACTGGATTCTATAGGAGTGTACCAAGTGTAATTATATACTTATGTTATATGTACAATGAGAGAAGAAAAAACAAAGACAAAAAAACCACCCCTTAATAGAGGTGGTTATTATATACTTATTTTGGTTTAAACCAAAAGTTAAAACTTGATTAGTCTACACAGAAGTTAACTGCAAGTTCTCCTGCTCCCGTACCTGTAGGAACTTCAATAATTGTATTTCCGGAAGGGGAAACAATATAGAAACTAATTTCACCCCA
>JAOTYW010000001.1 GCA_029861705.1 Flavobacteriaceae bacterium | reverse complement strand
ACGCCCCTTGTTAACACTAAAAGAAAAGGCAGCATTTTTAGCCGAGGCAGCCGATAAAGACTATATTTTATTTTTGGAGCATGATGCGCATCATGAATTGTGCACGCTGCAACACACAGAGAGAGGTGTGCGTCTCAAGCACACACATACATTTAATGAGATTTTTGGTTAATTGGTCTTATTCTTGATGAAATCTTAACAATATCATATACTGGAATATGTCTATTTTTGTCCTCTAAACACAATCCTTAATTTACTTTTATGAAACTAAAATTCTCCCCCACTACCCCATTTTTAACAATTGGATTACTACTTCTTATGGGCTGTGGCAGCACCGCTATCGTAAGTACGCCTGTTGAAAATATAGACGCTGTTCCGCTAAAAGTTGCCGAGCTAACAGAAGCCCAGGAGAAGTCGTGGTCACATGCAGATCTTATAACTGATACCATTCCCGGTATGAGTCTTAATAAAGCATATACAGAGATCATTGGAACTAGAAAAGGGAAGAAAGTAGTAGTAGCTGTCCTGGATTCCGGGATAGATCTGAAACATGAAGATCTGGATGGTGTTTTATGGACTAACACTGGTGAAAGGCCTGGTAATGGCGTTGATGATGATAAAAATGGATTTGTTGATGATATACATGGCTATAATTTCCTTGGGGAATCTTACAATGAGCAATTGGAGATGGCCCGAATCCTTAGGCTCAAATTGGGAGATGCTGCATTACAAGCCAAGGCAAAAACAAAACTAGAAGCCGATTATACAGAAGCTGGCCAGAATAAAACCCAATACGAACAGATCCTTCAAGCCGTTAGTCAATCACATGAAGCGGTAAGTACCTATTTGGGAAAAGCAGACTATACAAAAAAGGAGGTTTCAGCGATTAAAACAGAAGATCCCAATCTCCAACAAAATATTGCTGTTCTACTCCAGATGTTCAATTTTTCCGATTCTATCCCTGATCTGCTTGAAGAAATAAAAGATGGGATAAAACATTTTTCAGATCAGCTGAATTACAATCTCAATGTGAACTTTAGCGGTCGTGATGCCGTAGGCGACAACCCCTATGATCTTATGGATATGGGATATGGTGATGGAAATCCGCAAAACAGGCTTCCAGACGAAGACCATGGAACGCATGTGGCTGGAATTATTGCTGCTGAGCGCAATAATGGGTTGGGTGTAAAGGGTGTGGCTAATAACGCTCAGATCATGAGCATCAGAGCTGTCCCAAATGGCGATGAATATGATAAGGACATAGCGCTAGGCATTCGATATGCTGTGGATAATGGTGCTCGCATTATTAATTGCAGTTTTGGAAAGTCTTTTTCCCCAAATTCAGATTGGGTGCATGAGGCCATTAAATATGCGGCCTCTAAAAATGTGTTGATCGTTCATGCAGCAGGGAACGATGGGTTAAATATCGATGCAGTGGAGAACACCCAATATCCTAATGACTATGGCAATAACCCAGACCAGGAAATATCAGATAATGTCATTGTAGTGGGTTCTCTCACTCAGAATTATGGTTCAGAGATGATCTCATCCTTTTCAAACTATGGTCAAAAAAATGTAGATGTATTTGCTCCGGGATCCGGCATCTATTCCACCATGCCTGGTAATACCTATAAATCCCAGGGTGGCACCTCCATGGCTGCTCCTGCAGTGTCTGGTGTTGCTGCTTTGATCATGTCCTATTATCCAAAGCTTTCTGCCTCCCAGGTAAAAAAGATCATTATGCAATCTGGTTTAAGTTCAAAAAATAGTGTTATTCTAAGCGGTGATCCGAGTAATGCCAAAGGCTTTGGCGAGATATCAAGTTCCGGTCGAATGGTAAATGCATATAATGCTATGATCCTTGCAGATGGTGTAGCTAGGGGCCGTGTCCGTATATAATAAACAGTAAAAGTGAAAAACTTCAAATCTCTTCTCTTACTACTACTCCCATTAGCAGGAGTTTGTCAACACAACTATTGGCAACAACATGTAGCTTATGACATGGATGTAGTCATGGATGTAGAATCCTTTCAGTTTACAGGAGCGCAAAAGCTCATTTATACCAATAATTCTCCGGATACATTAGATCGGGTTTTTTATCATATGTACTTTAATGCATTCCAGCCAAAAAGTGAAATGGATGTGCGTTTACAGCATATCAAAGACCCGGATTCACGGATGTTCGTGGACGGAAAAAGCAGAATTGCTGAACTCAAAGAAAATGAGATCGGATTTCTCAGGGCCACAGCCATGGATCAGGATGGTGCGGTGGTTTCGTTTGAGCTCGAAGGCACTATTATGGTAGTACAATTGGCCAGTTCTTTACTCCCCGGTGGGTCAACAGAACTCAATATGAATTTTAAAGGCCAGGTTCCGCTACAGATCAGGCGTTCAGGGAGGAATAGTAAAGAAGGGGTAGCGCTATCAATGAGCCAGTGGTATCCAAAAATAGCCGAATATGACCATGAGGGGTGGCATGATGACCCCTACATCGCCAGGGAATTTCATGGTGTTTGGGGCGATTTTGATGTCAAGATCACCATTGATAGGGCATATGTGATCGGGGGTACGGGATATCTTCAAAATGCGGAGGAGATCGGGCATGGGTATGCCGAATTAACTAAGAAGGAACTTCGAAAACAGGGGAAAGTACAAACGCTGACATGGCATTTTAAAGCACCCAATGTGCACGACTTTATGTGGGGGGCAGATCCGGATTACCTGCATGATACCCTTCCTATGGAGAACGGACCCGATTTACATTTCTTCTATAAAAACGATCCTGAAATCATTGATAACTGGAAGAATTTACAGCCCAAAACAGCTGAGGCAATGGCGTTTTTCAATACCAATATTGGCCCATATCCCTATAGGCAATTTTCCGTTGTTCAAGGGGGCGATGGGGGTATGGAGTATCCGATGAGCACCTTGATTACGGGTAAAGGAACCTTCGAAGGTTTGGTTAGTGTTATGGTTCATGAAATGGCTCATAGTTGGTTTCATGGTGTCCTGGCAAATAATGAATCCAAACATCCCTGGATGGACGAGGGTTTTACGTCATTTATATCAAGTTTGTGCAAGAATCAGATAATGCAGCGTAATGAGAATTATCCATTTCGTGGGTCGTATGAGGGTTATTTTGGAAATGTCATTTCAGGAAACGAACAACCACAATCAACCCATTCAGATCGCTATGAAATAAATAGCGCATATTCTGCTGCCGCTTATAGTAAAGGGGCTGTTTTCCTGGCACAATTGGGCTATATTATTGGTCAGGAAAACCTGATGAATACAATTAAGAAATACTATCAGGATTTTAAGTTCAAACATCCAACCCCTAATGATTTCAAGCGAACTGCAGAAAGGGTTTCGGGAATGCATTTGGATTGGTACCTGACCGACTGGACACAAACTACGAATACTATAGATTACAGCGTTGCTTCAGTTTCAGCGCATGAAGGCCAGACTAAGATCATATTGGAACGCGAGGGCTTAATGCCTATGCCTATAGATCTGTTAGTCGTCTATCAGGATGGAAGTCGGGAATCTTTTTATCTGCCCTTACGCATGATGCGTGGCGAAAAATCAAATCCGTATCCTCAAATCAATCGAAACGTACTCCCTGATTGGTCGTGGGCTTACCCATCGTATGAGTTTACGATCTCAAGGCCTTTTGAAGGAGTTAAGGCTGTGGTAATAGATCCATCTCAATTAATGGCTGATATAAATCCACAGAATAATTATTGGGTAGTGGATCAACAGTAGTTATTTCTATTTGTACCAGGGGCAATCTTTATACATGTCACTGTTAGCCATTAGTTCCCGATTGTAGATCACCAGATGGTTCTTGTCAATTTTCTTGCTTCTATATCCCAATAAATGAAAGAGGGCTTTAGAGAAAAATCTTGCCACCCTAAGATCTACCATTACTCCTAAACCGCCTTCTTTAGTTCCTCGTATGCCCGGAAGGAGTGTAATCCATTTATGTGCCTTTAGTTTTCTGATCCTTGCAGAAAGACGCAGAGCCCAATTCCCAATTCTTCGAATATAAAAATACCCTTCCTCTCCTTGCTTTTGATAGAGCGGCATAAAGATCAAGGTGTTTTTCGTGGCTTCCTTTTCCTCGCCATTTAAATTGGCTAGCAAGACACCTTTTTTGACCCAGTCAAAATTTTCAAATCCAGGATACATCATAAAGTTGTCACTATCGGTAATAGATTCACGAAATGTTATTTCATAAAAATGTGTGTTCCCTTTTGTGGCATTTTCCAATACCCTGTTTTGTTCTGTAAAAAGGTCTGATGGGGCCTCTTTAAAAACACCGGCCTGTTGTAAACACAACCAGGCCATTGCCTCACTATTTGTTATACTCACAGGATCTGAATGTTTTCCAGACTCAAAACCAATACACACATATCCTTTAGTATTTATGAAGCTCAACAAGGGTCCTTCCAGATATTCCTCGATTCCAAGAATAATCGGTACCGGAAATTGCTGAGCAAATTTTCTGTTAATCAATGCGTCATTTATGGTGATAAAGGGAATGGTGTCTGCAGATGTGGTATGAAAATCAATAAAATAAAAAGGGGGAGCGCTATTTAATAATATTTCTCGCAAGAGATGATAGATCTCAAATGCCTCTGTTTCTTCACTTTTCAGATCGTTCACATTGCCTTCAAATATGCGATCCAGTTCTGGCGGAGTCCATAACCGATTAAGGTCTCGATCAACAAATCTCACTCCTCCTTTAAGCGCCGGAAGGTTTCCGCACAATCCAAATATCTCCCCGTTTACCTGAAATTCGTTTTTTCGTCTTTCCAAAGTATTGAAAAGTCCGTCAAGGGCAGAAACGCCGGAGGGTTCATTCCCGTGAATACCCCCAAAGAAAATTAAAGTGGGGCCTCCTGTGCCTCTCTTTAAATGGCCGATCAATCTTTTTTGCTTGATTTTTTCTGTACGCTTATTAAGTAGGGATGTGTTATAGGTCATTCGAAGTAACTATGCCAATCAACTTTTTGTCATATACAACCGGCAAACAATGAATATTGTTCTCTTTCATCAGCATTTCCGCTTCATCCTTCGGGGTGTAAGGGCCTACCGTAATAAGATCTGAATTCATCAGCTGACTAATTGTTTCCTTTAATTTCTCCGGCGAATTTACACTATCCTTAATATCTGACCATGATAATATTCCTGTTAGATTGGAGTAGTGATCTAAAATTGGAGCATGGTGGACATTTTTCCATTCCATCATTCTCGCCACAAGCTCCGCGCTATCACTTTCCTGGGCGGTAAACATTCTAGTCGTCATAATATCATGAACCTTTTTTCGTGATTCCGGGTTCTTATATTCATTGCCACGCGGTAACTGCCAGGCATCTACGGCATAATGCTTGGTTCTCCTGTCATGCATTGACGCAACAAGGATCCTAAGTGCTTCAGGTGTTTTGTGTGATTTTTTTAATTTTCTTAACGCCTCTATCATCCATCTGGATCCGTTTCTCGATCGGACCCTGTTTTCAATAATTGTAAGATACTTTTCTGCATCTTCAGGAGCCACACCCATTCGGTACAATCCCCTGTAGGCCATTGGCAAGAAATGATCTAATAATATACTTTGACTGCTGATCAAATTACCATCCCAATGAAACTGAGCGCGCATGCCATATCTGGCTGCATTAAAAAAGTTGCTCTTAGCATCTTTGAAATCCATTTTTTCATGGATGTTGTCAAATGACTTTGGTCTGCCCATCATAACCCCTACCCACAACATCATATTCGCAATTTCGTCGCTAGTAGTGGGGCCAGAAGGCATATAGCGATTTTCAATCCGAATATGTGGTTTATCTGAGGTAACACCGTAGCATACCCTGTTCCATTTATAGATTGTGCCGTTGTGCAAGTTTAAAGCCCGAAGTTTAGGAATGGTGCCGTTTTTCAACACTGTAAGGCTATCTGTCTCAAATTTGGAGGTGAGCAAGCTTCTAAAGCTGATCACTGTATTTTTATAAAAGTCGGATACAGAGCCCTGAACCCAATTATTGCCAAAACCAACTCTGGATTCTTTCTCATTAAGCATGTGTGTGCTGGCCCTTGTATCAATACTTTGTGTGAATAACGCAATCCGGGTTTCTTCCCATAGTTCTTTTCCCATCAGCAAAGGAGAATTCGTACACACGGAAAGGATGGGTCCTGAAATAGCTTGCGCCCAGTTGTAGCTGTTTGCGAAATCATCAGGGTCTATTTGTAAGTGCGATTGAAAGCTTGTATTACACCCTTCATACATGATGTTGTCGTGGTGCAGGTTAACCTCATCTACTCCCTTAATGTGCAATTCAATTTTGTCTTGTCTAATATCAATCAGGGCGTCATTTAAAACTTTGTATCGATCAAGTGGCGTCATAGAGTCCGGGCCCAAATTGTCGGGTGTTACCGTTGGAAGAATGCCCGTAAGAATGATTTTCGTGTTGTGCTTATCGGCTACATCTGAAGCCTTCTTAAGTAATCTCCTAAGTTCCTTGTGAAGCTCAGAAAAACATTTGCCTTCAAGCTTTAAAGGGGGCAGGTTGATTTCCAAATTATACACTGTAAGTTCTGAGGTGAAATGCGGATCGTCTATCTCTTTAAGTAAAGCATCTGCGTTCGTGGCTGGTTCCCAATTTTCATTCGTAAGGCAAAATTCCTGTTCGGCGCCTATGTGGATTGGCTCCTTTTCAAACATCCCTTTGTCGAGCATCTCGTCCAATGCCTTTATGTCTGTTAAGAGGTGGTCTATATAAACAACTTTGTCTTGATTAGAGCTTAGCTTTTTTACTTTTAACTCTCCCATACCTGAAGTGATTTTAAGTATATGCAAGGTAAAATCCTTCTCGGCTGTGAAATATGACAATTGTCATGCCTATCGCCCCCAACAGAATATGTAATTTAGCGCCATGCGCCTGAGATTTGGTAAAAATGAGCGACTTAAGAGTCAAAAGCTGCTCCAGTTTGTCTTCGACAATGGACGTGCATTCACTGCCTATCCGTTAAAGCTTATTTATTTGACTGTTCCTGATACCGACATCGCTCATTCCCAAATGGGGGTTATGGTGGGCAAAAAGAAGTTTAAACGCGCCGTTGCCCGTAACCGGATTAAAAGAACGATCCGAGAAGCCTATCGTCTAAATAAGCACTTAATATTTAACAACATAGAGGGAAAGTATGCGTTCTTAATTTTATATATTGGCAATGACCTGCCTACCTTTGAGACCGTTGAAAAAGCTATGGTTTCCCTCTTTGATAAATTAATAACTGTTGAAAAAAATGAAAAAACTGATTCGTAAAAATGTCGTAGTCCCTGTACTTGCGCTTTTTATTTTAGTTGGAGCGAGCAGTTTCAAAAATGACTTTTTTGAGATCGCTAAGCAGATTGAAATATTCACAACCTTATTTAAGGAATTGAATATGAATTATGTGGATGAAACCAATCCTGCTGAATTAATGGATTCTGCCATCAAAAACATGCTGGAAGAGCTTGATCCGTATACTAAATTCTTAAATGAACAAGATGTAGAGGCATATAAGATCAATAATGCCGGGGAGTATTCGGGCATTGGGGCCCTTGTGCGATCTTATGATGATAAGCTATTACTTATTGAGCCCTATAAAGGATATCCGGCAGACAATGCCGGGTTAAAGGCTGGTGATGAGATCTTGAAAATAGGAAACAATACTATTGCTGAATTTAAAGATGATGCCAGTGAGCTTTTGAAAGGTGCAAACAATACTGAGGTTGATATCACATTTTTAAGACAGGGAGAGACTAAAACCGCAACTATAAAACGGGGGGGTATTGAAATTGATGCGGTTCCATTTTATGGAATGGCAGATTCAAAAACCGGGTATATCGTCTTATCAAAATTTAATGCCAAAGCTTCTGCCCAAACAAAAGCGGCCATGATTGATCTAAAAGACCAGGGCGCCGAACAATTGATCCTCGATCTGAGAAATAATCCGGGCGGCTTGTTATCTGAAGCCATAAATGTGACGAATCTATTTATTCCAAAAGGGGAATTGGTGGTTACAACCAAAAGCAAGGTTAAGAAATTCAATAGGGAATACAAGACTAAAAATCAGCCTGTGGATGAAGAAATCCCCTTGGTTGTTTTGGTTAACGGCCGAAGTGCTTCCGCTTCAGAAATCGTTTCCGGGAGTTTACAAGACCTCGACAGGGCAGTCATTATGGGCGCACGAAGTTTTGGTAAAGGTTTGGTGCAGCGGCCGCTCCGTCTTACTTATGGAACCCAACTCAAGGTGACCATTTCACGTTACTACACCGCATCTGGTAGATGTATACAATCTTTGGATTACTGGAATAGAGATGATCAGGGAAAAGCTGTCAGAAACACAAAGTTTGAGAATTTTACTACTCGTAATGGGCGTACTGTTCAAGACGGGGGTGGGGTAATGCCCGATGTAGAAATCCCTGTGCTACAAACAAATGATCTTATTTCTGCCCTGCAAGATGGTCTGGCTGTATTTAATTTTGCAACTGATTACTATTATTCACATGATGTGAAGAGCGTCGATGACTTTACATTCTCTGATAAAGATTATCATGAATTTAAAGCCCATGTATTTCAAAGTGATTTTAGCTTTGATCTTGCCATCGAAGATAAATTGCAAAAAGCCATTCAGGAAGATGAAAATAGTATTTTCAATACTGAAGTCATGGCGCAATATAATGCGTTTTCCACTGCCATTGACGCCAGTAAACGTGCTGCTCTTGACACTTTTACGGGTGAGTTGAAAAAAAGCCTTGAAGACGAGATCATCAAACGCTACTTTTATAGAGAAGGCCTGTACAATTATTACTTGCAGAACGATGTGGCTATTCTTGAAGGCACAAAGTTGCTGTCCGATAATCAAGCGTATAAGAACATTCTAAAATAAGTTACTTTTATGCAGGTCATAAAATTCCTGTATGAGGTATTTCTTATCTGCTATTTCAATTTTGTTGGTGCTGGGTTGTGGGCAGAAGGGTGCAGAGAATATACATTCTTCTCCCTCAGAATCGCTGTCCCGGGCAGATCAAGCCGTGTCTTTGTTAATACTGGGCGTTGCCCAGGATGGCGGCAGGCCGCATATAGATTGTAAAGCCGAGTGTTGTCTTACCCAAAATTTACCAACACCCTCTCAAAACGTCGTTTCTCTGGCCCTTACCGATCCATTACAAAGGCAATATGTGCTCTTTGAAGCCACTCCGGATATTACTGCTCAACTTAGAATGGTGACAGGAATTCTGCCGGGATATTCCGGTTTGCCTTCCGCTGTATTTTTGACCCATGCTCATATCGGCCATTATACCGGGCTTATGTACTTTGGGAAAGAAGCTAAGGGCGCAGATGCTGTTCCGGTATATGCCATGCCGCGAATGTCTGCTTTTCTAAAAAACAATGGGCCTTGGAGTCAATTAACAAGTGAGGAAAATATTAGCCTGTTGCCCTTGGCGGCAGATTCAGTTGTTACTGTAAGAAGTGGTGCCCGCATCACGCCTTTCCTTGTGCCCCACAGGGATGAATATTCTGAAACTGTAGGCTATCATATCGAGGGGCCTAATAAAAAGGCGCTGTTTATTCCTGATATTAATAAATGGGATGTCTGGGATGTGGATATCACCACTTTGATAAATGATGTAGATATGGCATTTCTGGACGGCTCTTTTTATGATGAAATAGAGTTGCCTGGCAGAAATATGGAAGATATACCCCATCCTTTTATAGTAGAGAGTATGGCCTTGTTTGATGTGCTCCCCGCTGAGCAACGAAACAAGATCCACTTTATTCATATGAATCATACAAATCCACTGCTTGACAGTACTTCCATTCAATATCGTGAAGTAATAAATAAGGGGTATGGCATTGCCAGACAAGGTCAACAATTTATACTATAAATAGTAAGGCCAATGAAGAACAGCTAAGCGGCGGGCATCCTAATTCTCTTGGAAATACCATCGCTGTAGTTAAGGCTGACTGGACAAGCCCTCTAACTGCAAAGCTCTTTTTAATTGTTTCTTTTCAGGTGATGCTTTGGTTCGAATGCGTTTGGCAAATGCGATGAAGCGCATAGCGCGGGCAGAAAAGAAATTATTGTTGCCCTACACAGATAGGTTTTTAGACGAGGTTTCCCTGATTGACCAGGCCTCCGCTAAATGGTCTTTGTCGCAGCTTTTCTTATTGTTGAATCCTGATTAGTCTGATGCGCAAGGCAAAAAGGCTTCAAAAGCAGCGGCCATATTGTACTAGTTTTATACTTTTAAGCTTTTAGCAATACAATGAAAATGGATAAAATTCGTGTCCTGGTTGCAGGTTGTGGTCATATGGGTGCCAGTCATGCCAGAGCTTATCAGGCGCATGCTGGTTTTGAAATTGTCGGACTTGTAAGCAGGAGCCCCCAGAGCAGGGATCGGCTTTCTGCCGAACTTGGTGGACTTCCAACTTTTGCCGATTATGAAGAGGCGCTAAAAACAGCAAAACCAGATGCTGTTTCAATTAATACATATCCTGATAGTCACGCTGCCTATGCAAAACTGGCCCTGGAAAACAACTGTCATGTCTTTGTTGAAAAGCCATTGGCTACGACCGTAGAAGAGGCGCAGCTTTTGGTTGATCTCGCTAATTCTAAGAACAAAAAGATCGTTATTGGCTATATCCTCAGAGTACATCCGTCCTGGACCAAATTTGTTGATCTGGCCAAAACCCTGGGTAAACCCCTGGTGATGCGAATGAACCTGAACCAACAAAGCAGTGGTGATAATTGGTTTACCCACAAACAAATAATGCAATCAATGTCTCCTATTGTAGATTGTGGGGTGCATTATGTGGACATGATGTGTTTAATGACGGAAGCAACGCCCGTACGAGTACATGCAATAGGTGCCAGATTAACAGAGGAGGTAGATTCAGAAATGTATAATTACGGGCATTTACATGTTGTCTTCGATGATGGCTCTGTTGGTTGGTACGAAGCTGGCTGGGGGCCTATGATTAGTGAAACAGCATATTTTATTAAAGATGTGATAGGGCCTGAGGGCTGTGTGTCTATTAGCGATAAGCCTCCCGGGGGTACAGATGATGTAGAAGGGCATACCAAAACCGGAGGTCTGCTTCTTCACCATTCCAGCCTGGATTCGAATAATCAATTTGCAAAACAAGATGAATATATCAATACAGACGAAGAGCCAGATCATGATGGGCTCTGCGCCCTCGAACAAGAATATTTCTTTAAGGCAATCGCTGGAGATTTAGATATTAGTCAGCATATGAATGATGCCATCCGAAGTTTGCAAATTGTTTTGGCCGCAGATACTTCCATCCGATCAGGAAAATCTATTGAGATCTAGGATTCTGTATATAACATTTTGATGTGCGGGATTCCGTCTTCCAGATAGAGATCTCCTATTTGTTTGAATCCTAGTTCATTATAGAAATTTTCTAGATATTGCTGGGCCGATACGGCCATGATGTTAGTATTAAAAGAGGTTTTAACAACATCAATAGAGGCTTTCATTATCGTATAGGCCAGTCCTCTTTTTCTATTTTCTTTTGTTACTAACACTCGCCCAATGCAGGCTTCCTTCATATAATCTCCAGCATTAAAAATCCGGGCATAGGCTATTAACTTACCTTCTTCCCTGCCCAAAACATGTAGAGCTTTTTGATCTTTAAAGTCAACATCCTGGTACGGACAATTTTGTTCTACAACAAAAATTTTCGAGCGCACGCTGAGCAGCTCATATAATTCTTCTTTAGTTAATTCTTTAAAGGGTTTTACCGTAATGTCCATCAGTCTTGTACAATCACTTTTTTACTGTCGCATTTACCAAACTCGGGCTGTATGTTAACATGGTTTATTCCAAACTCATTAAAGACTTTTTCCTCAATCTCCTGCAGTATAGTATCAAAAGCCGAAAGGGTAATATCGCGATGAAAATCAATGTGTGCTTCCAGGTGTATTTCTTGTTCGTTCAATTGCCATATATGCACGTGGTGCACATTTTTTACGCCTTCCAAAGAGGATATAGAAACAACGATATCATTTACCTCAATGGTTTCCGGAGTGAAAAGCATGAGCACCTTAGTTGATGCTTTCAATAGATCAAATCCCATATAGATCAAATAAAGGGCAATAATAACCGTGAGTAATGGGTCTATCCAATAGATCTCATAGTATTTCATTAGAATTCCACCTATGAGCACTGCTACAGAGGCCATCATGTCGGTTAATAAATGCAAATAAGCCGACCTCATATTCATATTATAATCTGCACTTGATCGCATCAGCAAGACACTAAAACCATTGACCAGGATAGCAAGAAATGAAAGCCAAATAACAAGCCCCGTTCCTATGACCTGAGGGTCTTTAAATCTATCCACAGCCTCAATGATCAATAATATAGCAACTACAAGTAGTGTTGATGAGTTGACAAACGCAGCGATTATTTCAGCTCTTTTATATCCAAAGGTTCTATTCTTTGAAGCGCTTTTTTTTGATAATCGTGATGCTACATAACTAATTACCAGTGATAATACATCGCTAAAATTATGGAGGGCGTCAGATAGTAGTGCCAGACTACCAGAAATAAAACCACCAATAACCTGCGCAATAGTGATAATGGAGTTGAGAACAATAGACCAAAGTAGTGGCCTTTCTGTCTCAGGGTAGTGATGGGAATGCGATTGATCATGCTTATGCATGCCAAAACTTTTTAGTTAATTCAACAATACAGTTTATGATCATCCCGCAGTGCATGGGATCTTATTCACCCTTCGTTCATGTCTGCCCCCTTCAAATGCTGTATCCAAAAATACAGAGACCATGTCCAATGCCTGGGAAAGTGAAATAAAGCGAGCTGGTAAACTCAATACATTAGCGTTGTTGTGCTCCCTGGCGAGGTGCACCAATTCCTTATTCCAGCAGAGAGCAGCCCTTATGTCCTGATGCTTATTTGCAGTCATTGCAGCTCCATTCCCGCTTCCGCATATAATTATGCCGTAATCGGCTCTGCCATTGACAACATCTTTTGCGACCGGGTGAATGAAATCCGGATAATCTACACTCTCCATATTATCCGTACCATGATTAATTGCGTCTATACCTTTTGATCTCAACAGCCCTATGATCGCTAATTTATAATCAGTTCCTGCGTGATCATTCCCAATAGCTATTTTCATTGTCCTTAATTTTGTTTTTATAAAGGTACAAAGAGCCCTGTAAAGGAGTAAAACAGCTAATGTTAACTTAGAATTCTAAAAATTATCTATCCATCAGAGAATCAATTGAATAAAGAAATATTCAATTGTTTAAAACTTTTTAATTACCCACAACAATTAAATTTTGAATATCTAATACTGCGTCGCATTATAAAAAAAGAATGTAATTACAGAACAATGTTATAAGTACTTACACATATTCCATCACCAATTTCATCTGCGGTCTTCAACAGGAGTTTAGTAACTATTTATTAAAAAACATGTGTGGATTGTACTATTAACAGATGTGCATAAAGAAACTAACGTTCTGAATTTGAGTAGTCTCTATTCTTAATAGTTTGTGGAAAAAGTACCCAGCATGTCAATAACAAGGATGTGCTTAAAATTTTATACCTGCTATTAACACCCCATCATAAGCTAAAATTATATGTAATTAAAATATATATTTAATAATTGTACTGTTGATAGTTTACAATTAGCTCTTATGTCATGGTCCTTATATTAATTGTAAATTTGCCGGATATTTTACTCCTAATGCCGAAAAAGAAAACGCGGGCAAGAAATCACCGGAAGAACGAGATTACCAAAGGCATTTTTACCATTCTCGAACAATCCCCTGACAAAACCTTCAACTACAAACAAATAGCCTCTAAGCTATCGATTCGAGATACAGAAGGTAGAAATATCCTTATTAAACGGCTTGAAGAACTGGCAGCTAAAAAAAGGATTAAAGAATTAGACAGATCAAAATATCAGGCTAATGAGCGGATTTCACATTATGAAGGACGGATAGATATTGCTTTACGCGGAAATGCCTATGTAGTTGTAGATGGTCTTGAAGAGGATGTAATAGTACCCTTTTCAAAACTAAATAAAGCCTTTCATAGAGACACTGTTAAAGTCTATGTATATCCCAGAGCACGTTCTAAGCGTATGGAGGGGGAGGTAGTTAGTATCGTTAAAAGAGCCCGCAAGTCGCATGTTGGATTAATTGATATTCATGATAATTTTGGATTTGTACGCCCTACAGATTCCAGAATGTATACAGATATTTTTATTCCCAGGGAGTATTTGGGGCCTGCACAAAGTGGAGATAAAGTAGTTGTGGAAATTACTTCATGGCCGGATGATGCGGATTCCCCTATTGGCCAGGTTATAGATGTGTTGGGTAAACCCGGAGAACACCACACCGAGATCCATGCTATCCTTGCGGATTATGGCTTACCCTATAAATTTCCTGAGGAAGTTGAAGCTTTTGCCAATTCTCTTGACACCCGGATCAAGGATGAAGAAATAAAGAAAAGAAAAGATCTTAGAGAAGTACTTACGTTTACGATAGATCCAAAAGATGCCAAGGATTTTGATGATGCTTTATCTTTTCGGGTTTTAGAAAATGGTTTCTACGAGATTGGAATTCATATAGCCGATGTATCTCACTATGTCACACCCGGAAGTATTCTGGACGAAGAGGCCTATGAAAGAGCAACATCTGTATATCTTGTAGACAGAGTCGTTCCTATGTTACCGGAAGTCCTGTCAAATGGGGCGTGTAGTCTAAGGCCAAATGAAGACAAGTACACCTTTTCGGCAATTTTTCAAGTGGATGAAAAAGCCCATGTACACCATCAGTGGTTTGGCAGAACAGTGACTCACTCCAACGAGCGTTTTGCATATGAAGAAGCGCAGCATGTTATTGAAACTAAAAAAGATATTATCCCGGCGGATATATCCATAAGAGATACGAGCTACACTATTGGGGTAGATGTAAAACAGGCCATCTTAAAACTAAATGAACTGTCGCTTATTATGCGCCAAAACCGCATGGCAAGTGGGGCAATAACATTCGATAAAATTGAAGTAAAATTCAATTTAGATGAGGGCAATAACCCTGTTTCAGTTTTCTTTAAGGAAGGTAAGGAAGCGAACAACTTAATAGAAGAGTTTATGTTGTTGGCCAATAGATCAGTGGCTGCATATATTGGCAAGCAACAACCCAAAAAGGAGTTTATATATAGAATTCATGACGATCCGGATGAAGATAAATTAATGGCGCTTCAAGGTATTATCAGCAGATTTGGACATAAGATTAATTTTAAGAACAAGCAGACCATCTCCAGCTCCTTAAATCAACTTCTTGAAGATGTCAAAGGAAAGAGGGAACAGAACCTGGTAGATACCTTGGCCATTCGTAGCATGAGCAAGGCAATTTACACCACTGAGAATATTGGTCATTATGGATTGGCTTTTGATTATTATACTCATTTTACATCGCCGATAAGACGCTATCCAGATGTCATAGTACATCGACTTCTGCAGCATTATTTGGATGGAGGTAAAAGCGTTAGAGCCAAGGAGTATGAAGAAAAATGCAAACATTCTTCAGACATGGAATATCTAGCTTCGAGTGCGGAACGGGATTCAACAAAGTATATGCAAATTAAATTTATGCAGGACCGCGTAAATGAGATATTTAAAGGGGTTATTACTGGTGTTACCGAATGGGGAATGTATGTAGAGATCATAGACAATAAGTGTGAAGGCATGATCAGGATTAGGGATTTAAAGGATGATTATTATACCTTTGATGAAAGACAATATGCTTTAGTAGGGGAGCGCACTAGACAAACGTACCAGTTAGGAGACGAGGTTGAAGTGCGTGTAAAGGACACAGACCTTGTAAAACGACATCTTGATTTTGAATTAGCAAGAAGTTGATTTACAGCTAGTTATCCAATCGATAAACAAAAGCGTAAAACAATGAAGCGGATATTCTTATTTATGATGCTGATAGCAACTCTTCCCCAGCTTGCTGCACAGGATTCTTCTATCACAATGACCTTATCGGATTTTGAAGAAATAAAGGCATTTGACGGCCTTTCGATAAACCTTATTCCGTCAAATGAAAATAAGGCAGTCATCACAGGAGCAAATATCCGTAAGGTTGCTATAGTCAATAATGATGGCGTACTGAAATTACGCATGCAAGTTGACAAACTATTCAGCGGTTATAGAACATTCATCGACCTGCATTACTCAGGCACCCTGATGGTAATAGATGTTAACGAAGATGCCCGAATCACTTCAAAAGAAACGATAACACAAGAAGTTCTGGAGTTAAGAGCACAAGAGGGAGGTGAGATTCTGCTCGTAGCTGAAGTTGAGCAAATGCTTATTAAATCAGTAACGGGCGGTGTCATCACAGCTCAGGGTATTGCAGATAATCAGGATGTGATCATTAATACCGGGGGTGTTTATGAAGGAAAGGAAATGCGCACAAAATTTACTACAGTAAATGTAAATGCAGGCTCAAGTGCGGAAATTTATGCCAGCACCTATGTGCAGGCTACAGTAAAGGCGGGGGGCGAAGTGTTAGTCTATGGTGACCCTGATCGCATGGAAGAAAAAACCGTTTTTGGGGGAAAGATCAAACGAATGAATTAATCCTATGTTTGAAGATATACAGGCGGCTATCCCATTAGGCATCCTAATGAGCTTTATGATCGGACCTGTGTTCTTTGTCCTCCTTGAAACAAGTGCAACTAAAGGTTTTCGTGCCGGGGTATTCTTTGACCTCGGCGTTATTTTAGCCGACATATTCTTTCTATTGATAGCATATTTCAGTAGTTATCAACTATTAGAAAACCTGAGTAATTTACCCGGCCTTTATGTTTTCGGCGGCTTGATCTTATTAGTGTATGGCCTTATAACATTTTTCAGCAAAGCATTTATTCGTGGAAACCCTGATTTAAAACCCAGAAAAGGAGGTTACCTCAGCCTTTTTATCAAGGGATTCCTGCTGAATTTCATAAACGTTGGTGTTTTAATGTTTTGGCTTGGTGTTATAATTGTTGTTGGCCCAAGCGTGGATAACGATCCCAAGCGGATGATGGTGTTTTTCGGCTCTATGTTGGGGGCGTTTTTTATTACGGATTTAGTTAAAATAGTACTAGCCAAGCAGTTAAGAAAAAAATTAACCATGGAACGGATCCGAAGGGTTAAAAAGATATTGGGCATTGTACTTGTGATCTGTGGAGCCGTGCTTATTGTTAAGGGATTCTTGCCCAAAGATCAATTAAACCTTGAAAAAGGCATTGAATTACTTCAGGAGGAAACTAAAAAGGAAACAGAATAGCAAACCCTTTCGGGATGAAAGGGTTTGCTGAGGCATCGAGCGGATTCGAACCGCTGTACAAGCTTTTGCAGAGCTGTGCCTAGCCACTCGGCCACGATGCCAAATCAGGATGTAAAAATACGCCTTTTTATGTCATCTTAAAACGAAGATCATCGGGATTTAGTCAGCGTCACACTTACTGATGCCACATCACCCATTATAGGCGGATTAACTTTAGCAACCGTAGCGGTTGCGCTTTCCAATTGCAATAATTCTTTAAAAAGTCTCTTTAAAATTCTACCAGCTACATGTTCCAGTAAATCGGAAGGAATTTTCATTTCTTCCTGTACGATGCGATGGACTTGCACATAATCTAATGTATCAAGAAGGCGATCGGTATTTGATGCGCTTTGAAGATCGGCGCTAAGACTGACATCAACAGTATATTCACTGCCAATTTTTCGCTCTTCTTTAAGACAGCCATGAAAGGCGTATAATTGAATAGTATGTAATCGGATTGTGCCCAAAGCAGTTACATTTTCAGGCAAACTTAGAATAAACCAGGGAATATCTAGTATGTGCAGCGACAATTACTAAGCCCCTGAAAAAGATCGACCCCCAAAGTAACCACGTGGGTACCTGTGCTATATCCCAGGATCTCATTTAAAATGATCTGGTAAGAATAACCAAAATAGAAATTGCTCTTTTTCAAACCAATGATCGGCGCTATATAAAGCGGATTTCCAATTTGGTCATTAAGAAAACGATACGTCACTCCGGCATAGTAGTAATCTTCAAAGTCGTAATACCGGAACTTAGTATTCAAGTCGGTTACAGAGCGCCCATCACTTTCAAACCATTGAAAGAAAACAGACGGCTCTATCTCTAAGCGACTGTTTTTATTTTTAGTATACCTATATCCGGTATACACATAATAATTACGCAAACGATTTGGCTCAAAAACCGGGTTGAATTTGGTCAGGTCTTTATCCAATAAGTTAGAGGCGTTGACACTGAAATAAAATTTATTCAACCTGTATAATACCCCAACATCAAAGTTGTGGTTTGTAGTAGCCCGATCATCAGTCACGCTTGGATCAGGACTATCAAAGTTTTGAATATCGATCCGAAACTGGTTAAAATTATAAGACAGCCCAAACGACAAGAACTCATCCTCATACCTATCGAGCGTCAGGTGATGCGCAAAAGATATGCGGGCACCACGTTGTTTCGTCTCCCCGTTACTATCATTATACATGAGCATCCCCAGCCCTGATTTGTTTCCAAGCCGCGCATCGGCGGCCAGCGATTGAGTATCCGGCGCATCTTCTATCCCCACCCATTGTGTCAGGCCGTTTACACGCACCTTGATATGGTCTCCGATCCCGGAATAGGTAGGAGACATCACAAAGGGGTTATCTGCCAAATACTGAGACAATTGTGGAAGCGTAAGCTCCTGCGAGTGCCCCGCCAAACACCCTAATGCCAATATGAATGTTACAATTGAATTCCGCATGGTCTCGATTTGGTTATTTGTTATCTATAGAGTGTAAAATGGCCGACAAATTCTCTTTCATCGTTTTCTCCCCGAAGCTTGATCACATACCAATAATCCCCGGTTGGAAGCTCTTTTCCGCTATAGGTTCCATCCCATTCAGCGGTATCATACCCCATCCTATAGACCTCTCTACCATAACGATCAAAAATTAGCGTTAGTATTTGTGGCCAGCCCTCACGATTATCCGGAGCCCAGGTATCATTAAGCCCATCACCGTCTGGGGTGAAGTAATTCGGGATCTCAATATCAATGAACTCCATAGCGATCTGTGCTTCCACAATACAGCCGATAGAATCTTCTACCTGAACCGTGAATGTGTCTGTTCGATTGATATGATAGGTATTATCTGACCCATTGTTATATCCATCGAAAAAGTATGTATATCCAGGCGTACCTCCATCGGCAATAGCGGTGATCTCATTCAGATTAATTTGCTCCAACACCAGGGTCAATGGTTCATACCCGTCAATAGTAAAATCTATAGTTTGCATGCACCCATTCGCATGAGCTACGGTCACAAAATGATCTCCGGCGGGGATATTTCTGAAATCAGGATTCAATTGCAGGGCTGCTGGATCTGTAGTATCCAGAGCATACATTACTGAGCCCAGAACAGAATCGTCCTCGAACGTAATATTGATATAGTTATCAGGAAGATCTGATGTACACACGTATACCGGTTCGACTAGAGCATTCAGGTCTACACCTTCGTCAACCTCAACTATTACATTGGCGTCACAACCTGCAGCATCACGCACAAAGATGACGTAAGTGCCACCGGCCAATCCACCAAAGTCGAATTGATTCTGTACAAAATCAGCATCATCATTGGAATTAAATGCCGTACTGTATGGAGCCGTACCCCCTGATACACTTATTGTGATACTTGCTCCAAAATCTCCAACACAAACTTCCGGCGTTGAAGAATAGGTAATATCTATGGGCGCAGGTTCGGAAATAGTAAACTGAAATGGTATAAAACAACCATTTTCATCCTGGGCAATGACATCGTATACACCCGGCTCAAGATCCGTAAAGACATTAACATCATCAAACTGATTCAAGTTAGGCGTAATAGCATAAAGGATTGATCCTGTGCCACCCGACACTTCCACGGTAATAGTTCCATCATTTTCACCCTGACAGGTGACATCTGTAAATTCTTGCAGGTCTATTTGAAGCGGCCCCGGTTCTGTAATAATGATCTCAGGCGTAACTTCAACACAGTCCTGACTAGTTACTCTGATCCAATAACTTCCCACTGGCAGATTATTAAACTCACCTCCTGCTTGTGGTCCACTGATAAGTGTTGTTAATGTAGCATCGGTAAATAACTCATAGAAATAATTACCTAAACCACCGGTTGCTTCTGCAATTAAGGTAGCTGTAGATTCACCGGTACAGTTGATGATCGCTGCGCTATCATCTATTTCTATTGCCAATGGCGGTACCGCTTCTACAGATACTTGATTGGATATATTGGCAACACAACCGAAGCTATCGCGCACATAGTATTGATAAATACCGGGATTCACAGTAAAGGTGTGGTTATTACCACCAGACATGGGACTAAAGGCAATTCCATCCAAACTGTATTCGTAAGGAGAAGCTCCTCCGCTTGCTGTCAGCTCGATCTGTGCCTGATTAGTACAAGTCATTGGAGACAGCTCGATAAGCGAGGCCATAACCTCAGTAGGCTCTGTAACGGTCACTTGGACAGTTTCGACATCGCAGTTCCATCCGTCTGAAACTGTGATGCTGTAGATCCCGGCACCAATATTATTGAACACAGGACTGATCTGTCCTCCGCTGGTAATTACAATGGTTGTACCGGCATTATCATAATAATTTAACTGGTACTGGTAAGTGCCCTGTCCGCCTACTACATTGATTGCCGTGAGGGTTGCATTGGTATCACCGTAGCATGTCAGACTCAATGGCGCACCAGTAATATCGGCCGTTATTGGCGCCGGCTGAACAAGGGTGATAGCATCATTGATGACGCACCCGTTGGCATCAGTGATGTCTACAGTAAAGTTACCTGCAGAAAGCCCTGTAAACACAAAGCTATTTACGTTTGTGGCATTATAAACCTGGGCTGTTGTCGTATTGGTCAGTACGATCGCATAGGGACTATAGCCACCTTCAGGATCCACAAGGATCTCGCCCTGGTCGTTCGTGCATGTCACATTGGCAACTTCCGATATGGAAGCTGATAATGGCATATCCGGTGAGATGATAGTAACAATATTGGAATCTTCAATGCAGAATGGCTGTGCTGTTTCGGTCACCCGGACAAAATAATTTCCTCCGGATAAACCACTGATCACTAACGGATTCGCCGCAGTATTTCCTGAGCCCGTAACACCTGTAGAAGGACCGGCCTGGGTGTATATTTCGTAATCATAGGTCCCCGAAAAACCGGTAACATCTATGGACAGCTCACCATTTGTATCACCAAAGCATGTCACAGGGGTTACAGCCTGAGTGACGACATCGATCAAGTCGTACGGAGCGATTTCATATGGGGACGTGTCTACGTAACATCCTGTATTAGTATCCGTTACGCGGAACACATATGAACCTACTACCGTGAGATCAAAAGTAGCCGTAGTATTGGTAGGTGTACTGGTAAGAGTTCCATTAGGATTACCTATTGGTAATAATTCGTAGGTATAGGTATTCGCCGGGTTCCCATCATCAGTTACAGTGAGCAAGACCTCTTCAGGGTTTACACAGCTGATCGCGGTATTTTGTGTAACTGCAACGGTAAATGCGTTTATTGGATCTATCGTTACATTATCTGTGGCCGTACAGCCGTTGGCGTCACGAACAGTAACCGTAATATTTTGTACGGCGCCTGTATCGCTTACCTGGAATGTGTTAGACGTTACGAAATTCACGCCGTCTATACTATACATGTAAGGCGTTGTACCATCTGCGGCTGTTGCCGTTATAGCAGACTGGGCAACTGAGTTATCTGCAGCACAGGCAAATGCTGTAGCAGCAGCAGAAACCGTTAACACATTCGGCTCTGTGATTACGACTATTTGTGTATCCGAACAGTTTCTCGCAGAAGTTACGGTAACATTGTACGATTCCGGAGCAAGACCCGTAAAGATCGGACTGCTTTGTACTATTGGCGGATTTATACCGTCATCTATGGTATAGCTGTAAGGCGGATTGTTATTGGAAGGATCCAATAATATCTCGATCACACCATCTGCAGCTCCATTACAGGTTACATCCTGATGTGTTGTAGTGAATACCACAGGCGCAGGCATTTCTAGCGTGACCGCTATCTGTGCGCTACATCCAGAACCTACTGTATCATAAACAATAGCTGTATACGAATCAGGACCAAGACCTGAGAACGTATTCGAAGCTTGTGGTATGCCGCCGATAACACTTGTGCTCGTGCCATCGAGCAGATCATATTCATATCCCCCGGAACCTCCTGAAGCCGTAATCACGATCTCTCCATCGTTCACACTACAGGAAGGCTGGATCGTGGGCTCTGCCGTTAAACCTAGGGGCTCAAGTATTGTTATGGTGTCTGTTGCAGTACAACCGTTGACATCGCGTACCGTAACGGTATATGTTCCAGCCGCAGAAACAGTAATGGTTGGGCTGGACTGGTAGCCGGCTCCAGCAGAATATTCTAAAGGAGCCACTCCTGTACCTACAACTGTGAACGTATAGGAAGTGCCATTAGAGGTACACTGATCGGTAGCGAAGGCTGGTGCAGCAACTGTTGGCATCGGATCTTCGTCAACAGTGACTGTAATAAAGGTTGTACACCCATTGGTGTCTTGGGTATATACGTCATAGTCTGCAGGATATACAGCCGGACTTAATGTGGCGGTATTTGACGGACCATAGTCACCAGCAGCGGGAATATTCCCCGTGGGCATAAAAGCATAGGTATAGCCCGGCGTACCACCACTGGCCTGTACAGTTACGATAGCCCCACTATTACAATTGGCATTCATATTATTTGTCTCAACCAGGGCTACTGCCATGGCCGGAGAACCTATTGTTATAGTATTCGTGGTATCATCACAAAAGGGCGTATCTGTAGCAATCACTTCCACATAGAAATTACCTGCAGGAAGACCGGATATGGTCAATGGATTCACCGCAGTATTTGCGGCGATCACTCCTGTAATAGGAGCAGCCGTGTCATCAAATACCTGGTAGGTATAGTTGCCGGCATAATTATTTACTTGCAAGCTCAGCTCCCCATCCGAATCACCGAAGCAGGTGACAGGGGTCGTTGCTGTGGCAATAGCCTCGATCAGATCGTATGGCGCAATCGTATACGGAGATGAAGTAAAATAACATCCGGTGATATTATCTGTTACCTGGAACGTATAGTCCCCTGGCGATGAAAGGTTGAAGTCTGCTGTAAAGATTCCTGGTCCGGGACTTATGGTTGCAACCGTTCCAAGAGGGAGGAGGTCAAAGTCGAAATCTCCGGAACCTCCGGTAACTGTTACCCGAATGGTTTCGTCATTTGTGCATGTGATGGCGGTGATCTGGCTCACCGAAACATCCGTTATTGTTGGGAGTGGGTTGATAGTCACGTTATCGGTGGCCGTACACCCATTGTTATCGCGAATGGTTACAGTGATATTCTGAACCACGCCTGTGTCATTTATATCAAACGTATTGGAGCTTAAAAAGTTTACCCCATCTATACTGAATTGGTATCCCGGTGTGCCATCGGCACCCACCGCTGTGATTACAGCCTGGTTTACGGTGTTATCAGGATTACAGGCAAAATCTGTAGCTGTGGCTGTTACAGCCACAGGTAGTGGTTCGGTAATAGTAACCGATTGCCTGTCTTCACAGAGTCTGCTTGAACGAACCAATACTTCATAATCTCCAGCGGCAAGGCCGGTAAATGTATCGTTGGCTTGGGGACCGGCAAGCAGGATAAGCCCGGTGCTGTCATAAAGTTCATACACATAAGGCGGGTTAGTCATTCCCGGGTCCAGGATGGCTGTTACGGAGCCATCAGCACCACCGGCGCAAGAAACATTAGTCTGGGATGTGGTGAATGTGACCGCTTGTGGAGCCTCGAGAGTTACTGTGGTGGTAGCGCTACACCCAATTGCAACACTGTCATAAATAAAGGCATCGTAAGTTCCCGGAGCCAGTCCGGTAAACAATGGTGCTGCCTGCGGCCCTCCAGCGACACTAACAGCGCCAAGGAAGAGTTCATATGTATAGAATCCAGAACCTCCATATGCCGTAATAAGCACTTGGCCGTCAGATCCAAGACATGTAGGCTGGGTTTGTGCATCTGCAGTTATTGAAGAAGGAGGATATATATCCACGTTCTCAGAGTCAATACACGTATTGGCATCGCGAACTGCAATTGAATATGAACCAGAATTTAGACCGGTTATGTCATAAAAATCACCTGCATTAGTTAGCGTGGTGGATTGATAAGCTCCACCGTTAATACTTACCATATATGGACCTATACCAGCTACGTCCAATGTAACACGAATCTCAAAATTTCCTTCTGTAGCCGTACATTGATTGACGGTCAACGATATATCCGGTGACGGATCCATTGCTATTGCCACATCTAAAGGAGGTGTAGTACACCCATTTGCATCCCGGGCATATACATCCCAATTGAGGTTCACGGCCGGATCGAGCTCCGCATAATTACTGGCTGTAAAATCCCCAGCAACCGGAGCTACTGCATCTTGAACGAAAGCGTAAGTAAGAGCGCCTGTGCCTCCTGTGGCCAGCACAGTTACCTGAGCATCTTCATTACAATTGGCATTGTTGTTATCTACAAGCGATAGGGTTATGCCTGTAGGTTCTAATATTCGGAAATTAAATGTATTTGAGCAGAAAGGAGCTGTTACTTCCTCAAAGAACAACACATAATCTCCCGGTGGTATATTGTTTATTGTGACTACCGGTGTTGGCGTGGGTCCACCTGCAGGCTGATTTACGGTTCCTGTGTAAGCGGGACCAAGTGGATTATTCGTCAATGATTCCAGGATGCTGTAGTTAATATCTGTAACACCTGGATCAAAATTTTCTATCTGAAATGTAATAGACCCATCGGTATCTCCATTACAAGTGACATCGGTTATGGCAGGTGTGGCAACTACATCAATTGCAGAAAGGGCTGGAATGGTCTCTTCTACATAGCTGGTGCACATGGTTACGTTATCAATTACCTCGAAAATGTAAGTCTGACCGGAATTCAAACCGGTAAAGGTAGCTGTCTCTTCCAGCGGCCCTGGGCCTGGCACCTCGGTGGCAGGTCCTGTACCTGTGCCGTATATCGTGAAAGTATAATCGCCGGATCCACCGTCAGAAGATAGCTCCACGGTACCTCCTGTTGGACAGTCGACAATAACTGTCGAGTTGACCGAGAGGTAAGGATTGGCTCGTACGCGGACAGGGTTTTCATAATATTCGCAACCATTCGCATCGATGATGCGCACATAATAATCCCCAAATCCAAGCCCGTCAAAGGTTACGGAAGTTGCCGGAGTTCCAACAATTGGATTAGGACCTGTGGTTGCAACAATATTGTTCAAATTATCATAGAGTGTATAGGTAAAATTGGGCACACCACCACTGGTGATATTGATATCAATCCTGCCCGGGACATCACCTACTCCTACTCCACCACAAGAAACATCTGTGGGGACGATATTGGCATCAAAGAGCGCTGGATCTGTCAAAATAGCTGAATCACTATAGGTACATTCTTTAGCATCCTGAACGGTATAATTGTACGTGCCGGCTACAAGCCCGGTATAGACGGTTTGAGCTGTGAAGGGTGAACCATCAAAGCTTATCAGATATGGCGGTTCTCCGAAGTTGGGATCTACATTGATTTCCACAATGCCATTGGCATCCCCATTGCAGGTAGGATCTGTGATAGTTGCGGTTGCTACCGGATTAACGTCAGGGGTAACGGTTATTATGTTTGATTCCCCGACACAACCCTGAGAATCGGTTACGCGGAATTGGTATGATCCCGCAGTTAAGGTAGTATAAGGGAAGCCACCAGCATAGGGCACATATCCTGCGCCATTGACATCTATTTCATAGGTATAGGGACTATATCCCCCATTGGTTGTCAGGTTAATTACCGCATCAGGTGATACGGTACAGTCTAGATCTTTTGTAAGCACAGCAACAACAGTAAGTTCAGGTTCAATCGTCAACGCTACTGTATCCGAACAGCCGTTGCTGTCCAGAACTGTAAAGGTGTAATTTCCAGGAATTAGGCCGTTAAACGTATTGGATGTTTGCGTAGGCCCACCATTAATTTGGTAGAAATAGGGAGCCAATCCTCCAGTTGCGCCGACCACAACGTCGGCCAGGTCTGTTGAAGAATAACACAGATCTGAAGCCGGGTCGATGCTGGCTACTGGATTAGCCGGATTAACAATGTCAAAGGTGTCACTGACCGTACATCCTCCGCCATCGGTAACGCGGATCGTATATGTACCCAACTGATTGAGTCCTGTAAAAATAGCACTGGCTTGTGGCCCCAGTATTGTTGTATCTGGTTGCTCTATTTCATATGTATAGCCTCCCCAACCATCTGTGGCATTGATCGTTACGGAAGCATCGGCTACACAGGTGAGTGGGGTAGCCGTGAAAGTAAAGGCAAGTGGAGTTGCAGGTTCACTGATTGTTACCGCATCAGTTGCCGTACAACTGGTAGTCTCGTCGGTGACAACAACGGTATAATTACCTGCAACCAGACCTGTTAAGTTGATCACAGCTGCAGATTGCCCGGTAACTGCTGGGCCTCCATTCACTGTATAGGCGTAGGTTGTGGCAAATCCATTAACGGCAAAATCGGCGGCACCGTCTGCATCACCCACACAACTGACATTGTTGACAAGGGAGCCTCCTACACTAATCAAACTAACCGGAATTATTGTATATGCTTCGTCATAGGAGCACCCATTTGCATCGGTAGCCCGGAATGTATAGGTATCCGGGGCAAGGCCGGTGAATATATTGTTATTGCCATTATTGATTGGGGCAGGCGCAATGATCTCATATGTAATAGCACCTACTCCATCGGTTACTGTTAATGTAACATCTGAGGTCTGTGCAGGACAATTAGGAGCGGTTGCGGTAAAAGCAATATCTGTGGGCGGATCTAGCGCTGGAATGCTAACCGGGGCTGTCACAAAAATGCAGCCGTTGCTGTCCATGATGCTTATGGTATATATACCATCTGTAAGTCCGCTAAAAGTATCTGAAGCGCCAAAAGTGACACCATCAATACTATAGGTATAACCCGGAGTTCCTCCGGCTACATTTTGCGATTGTATCTCTCCGTTTTGCAGGCAGGTATAGGCCTGGGTAATAACGGCATCCCCACTAATAGCAGTAGGTTCCGTTAAGGTAACGGTATTGGTGAAGGTACAATTCTTGCTATCGCGTACGCTATAGGAATAGGTTCCTGCAGGCAAAGCTGAATAGAATGTCTGTGGAGAAAATCCAGAACCATCAAAGCTCACTTCATAAGGAGCTGTTCCAAAGTTTGTATCAATGATGATATCCACACTTCCGTCAGTAGCGCTGTTGCAAGATGGATCTACGATGGTTTCCGCGGCAACAGGGTTAGTGATGGGTTCTACAAACACAGTTGTTTCTGCGGTACATCCTTCAGAATCTGTTATTGTAAATACGAAAGTACCGTCAGTTGCCGTAGTGTATGTAAAAGTGTTGCCTACAACAGCAATACTGGCCCCTCCATTCACTTCATATGTGTAAGGTGCATATCCATTGGATATGGTCACATCGATAACGGCATCCGGTGAAGCCGTACAATCCAATTCTTTTGTCAGGACGCCAGTTGCTGTGAGCTGTTGCTCAATTACAACGATATTCGATGTCCCAGTACACCCATATATATCTGTAACAATCACTGAATAAGAACCAGGGGAAAGCCCCGCGAATATGTTGGAAACCTGTCCCGGTCCACCATTCAGGCTATATGAGTATGGAGGAACGCCCCCACCTGCAGCGGCAGTAAGGCTAACACCTCCGGGTGCCGAATAGCAAAGATCTGTAGTTGCCGCAAGAGTTACTGTTGGGTTCGATGGTGCACTTAAACTAAATGTATCTGTTACGGTACAACCCCCGCCATCGGTAACGCTTATGGTATAATTTCCTGCCTGCGTCAGGCCACCAAAGACGTTGCTTCCCTGTGGACCTAATACTGTTGTGTCTGGTTGCTCAAGTTCATAAGTATAGCTTCCCCAGCCATCGGTTGCGTTTATGGTAACCGAGCCATCCGAAGCACAGCTTATTGGCGATACGTTATATGTAAATGCTAAAGCTGCGGTAGGCTCACTAACGGTCACTGCATCGGTTGATATACAATTTAGAGTCTCATCAGTGACAACAATAGTATACGTTCCTGCGGCTAGACCGGTAAGATTGATTGTTGAGGCAGATTGCCCTGTAATGGCTGCCCCGCCGTTGATGGTATAGGAATAAGTGGATGCAAAATCAGCCACGTTGAAATCAACGGCCCCATCGGCCATCCCGAAGCAACTTACATTGCTAACAAGGCTTCCTGCCACATTAATTTTTGGGATTGCATTTATGGTAAAGTTTTCGTCATAGGCACATCCAGTGGCATCAGTGACTTCTACAGTGTAAGTTCCTGGAGGCAAGTCGTCAAATGTGGCCTGGCTTCCTGAGGTTGATGAGGCAGGTATGACCGCAGGTGCTATGATCTCAAAAGTAAAAGGAGCAATACCATTAAGCACGTCAGCAGTTAGATCTGAAGTTTCATCCGGACAGGTGACTGGTGTCATACTAAAGCTAAGATCGTCGGGTATATTTAATGGATCTACAGTAATTGTATTCGTTTGAAAGGTGCATCCAGTGGCGTCTCTAATAGTGATTGTGTAGTCACCATCTGTAAGTCCTGTAAACGTTTCAGCTCCGGCACCTGAAACAAAGTTGATGCCATCAATGCTGTATTCATAAGGCGGGGTTCCTCCAGCGGCATTCTGTGCTTCAATTGTGGCTGTCTGGAGACAGGTATAGGGCTGCACTAAAACAGCATTACCACTTACACCACTGGGGGGTCCGGAAATGGTATAATATTCAAAGAACTCACAAGTAGCTCCTCCCTTGCTTTGATCCAGACGAACTGTATAATCTCCCTGGGGAAGATTGGTGAAGACGCCAGAAGAATTTGACTCTAGAATAGTGCCGGTGTCATCTATAAGATGAAAGGTAATCTGATATCCGTTGGTATTTGTAAGATTAAATGAAATGCTGCCGTCGGCTGCCCCAAAACAACTTTCATTAGTAACGGTTGATGGATCATACTCAATAGACGGCACCAGAACAATGGTGACGGTATTTGAAATGGCAAAACAGTTGTTTTTGTCGACTACTACAAAAGTGTAGTCTCCAGGGATCAATACATCAAAAATCACACTTGTTTGGAACTCCGAGGGTGGGATATCATTAACAGATGGATAAGAAACAATGGGATTACCGCCCTCATCGATAAAAGACCAAATGGCATAAACATGAGGTGTCTGGCCTCCATTTGAGTCCATCTGAATATTCCCTTCTCTACAACTGATATGTTGTGATATCTGTGCTGTCAGTGTCAGATCATTGTTGTCCTGAATGGTTACCTGTTCGGTATAGGTACATCCATCATCTGTAGATGCTATAACATCATAGGTGCCTGCATTCAGGTTCTGGAAGGTGTAATTGTTGTCATTGGAAGGCCCGAACGTATCAATCGTGGCACCCCCCTGTTGTATTTCATAATAGTACTGAGCCTCTACATTAAGTTGTGCGATATAAATCTCACCCAGTCCACTGCAATCGGCATCTCTGGCAGTAACATCTACCTGGTAATCCCTGAGCAGGATACCAATATTATCCAACATAAAAATACAGCCTCCAATTACACCAGCCTGGCGCATTTCCACGCTGTAAATACCATTTGTGGCAATTGGGAAACTTGGGCTGGATCCCCATGGTACTAAAACAGCACCCGTCGTAGTATCGAGTAATTGATACTCATAATCTGCAGGCATATTTGTTATAGTAATATTCCCGGGAGTTGCACAAATTATATCTGTAGAATTGTATTGAGGATCGAGCGGATTCTTGAATATGTTGAAATAGAATCGGGCAAAACAGCCATTTTGATAGCTTACAACAAGTCTGTATTGACCCGCATCCTGAGCTGTATAATCAAATCCTGTTGCTACAGTATTCCATGTACAGCCAGAATCTTTATTTGCGCAATCAGCAACGGATGCCGCACAACTGGTTTCGTCTAATTGTTCCCAATCAATACTAACGGCATCCGGAATATTAAGGGATAATAATTCCGTATCATTAGCACCACATAAAAATACTTTTGGCAGTTCTTCCCCATCATTAGGACAGGTAACCACTTCCCCTTCTACGGTATTAGTGAGGTCATTGATAAGTTCTGTTATTGGATTTGGGTATGTGGCTCCAAAGGGCTCCACTGTAATGATCTCCTGAAATCCTTTACACGGATCAGCTACGATCTTATCTACGATATACATACCTACCTGCGTAACAAGCAGTGTACTTGGATCACCGTCAGGATCTCCGTCTGTAATTACCGGATCAGATGGATCTATTAATCCATTGGTATTCAGATCTTCATACCATATGTACTGGTCAAAATTATCACCAGCATCGAGGAGTACATCATTTCCGCACAACTGTACTGTTCTGCTGAAATCACAATTCTCAAGATCGTCTAAAAGGAAATTAGTTGCCCCAGGGGTAACAAATCCACAATTGTCAAAATCTGAAACAGAAGGGTCATCTGTAATAACAGCATTGTTGATGACACCTTGATATGTTGAATATGCCTGGTTGGCAATAAGATCTGTACAGGCATCTATAAAATCAAAGCAATTCTCGGCAACCTGAACCCGCAGTCTTATAGAACTAGCCGGATCAAATTCTTCGATCAAACTGTCCGGAATACTAAAAGTGATATCATGAGCTACCGGATCATAGACCCATGTGACTCCTGCTGGGGCAACGATATCAGACTCAATTACCGATACATTGATCGGGAGATCGTCGCGCAGCGTATAATTGGTTGCATTATCATTTCCAATATTTTGAAAGGTCAGGATATAGTCCAGAAACTGTCCAAGATTTACGCCTAATCCTGTAATATCATTTCCAGCTAAGTCTTCTACTTTCTTTTCCAGAATTATGTTGGGCTCAATGATCTCAACATTAAAAGAATTGAAAAATGGATAGTACTGGTCTCCATTAGAGGTGAATCGCATTGTGGCCGCCGTTTCATCATTGGGAATTACTGAATTAACGGGGTTATTCAACTGGAACATATCTGTATCATACCCCAGCGTGTTGATACTATTAGGCGTTCTGTTTGTAGTTATGGCGCCATTTAAGGTAATATTACTATTGAAGAAATTGCTGGCAGGATTAACCGGGTCACTAATAACGGTAAAGCCAGGATTGCTGGCAGCGCGAATTTGCATTTGATCCCCGGTAATGCGATTATCTCCTTCTAGTGCAGCAGCTCCAATATTGGCCCTTACCGGACCTACAGGAATGGTATTAAATCCGGCGTAATTGATATCTACTTGGGGATTGGCGGATCGCACACGGGCAAACCCATCAAAAGTAGTAATAAGCTTTCCTGATAATGTCGGGTTTTCATATACAATAACGAGACTCCATCCACCAGCCGCACCGCCGCCTGGCGATAAGGATCCTGTAACTGAGCGAATATTAGCAACGGTATAGTCACCACTTGGATCTGCAAGGGGAGTAATTAATGCCGTAATATCTGCATAACAGGCATAGGGACTGTTTTGTGTCACAGAAGGGTCACCACTGGTAAACCCATCAAATAGGACCTCATCTGCAACTACATTTACATAGCCTGCTCCGGGCACAGCAAGCTGTACCTGGTTAAAATCATTTTGCCTCCCTGTACCTAATGGCTGTCCGGCTTGGGCACTTGGATATGTGGCTGACCAATAGAGGCCTGCGTAGCGAATTAGATTGCAATTGGCCTGCGGGAATTGAAAATTGGCCGTACTGGAACTGAATGTAGACGGGTCGCTATCTACATCAATATATTGCATATTTAGCCAGTCATTATAAGTAGAGGAATTGCCGGTGGCATCATAGGGATCTTCAGGTTCAGTAGAACCCGTACCTCCATCGCGATTGACAATGTTATTTCCAATAAATGTAAGATCACCCCTGAGGTTGTTCTGGTAACGAACATCAAAGGGGTTAAATTCCTGGCCTAGCCCGATAAACGAGAAGAGCAATAAGCCAGCAAGTAAAAGGTTCCTAGTTAGTCTGGTTTTCATTAGGTGATTAAGTTTGGTGTAACACGCATGATCCACATTTTATCCATGTACGTGTCATTGAGATTTGAGTAGTATGCTATGAGTGCGTTATTCCAGGAGTTATGTTTTTTGAGATATACATAGCGGTAATCGTTCTCGGGATTAATAAAATAACTGGCGTTAAGGCCCTGGTTATTAAGATATTTTACAAACCGTTTTGCATTATTGGGATTGGCAAATACATTGGCGATAATGTAAAAGCCATTGCCTTCGCCGTATAGATCGGTTCTGGGGCCATCCTGATCATTTGAAGTAACCTTATCCCTGACAACTACATTTTGTTGAAGGACATCAGATTCGTATTCAGCTGATTTCTCACGCACCATTTCTGTATTGGCGGCATAAGCTTCATTTGTGTAGCGATTCTGAACATTCATGATCCACAGATCGCCATTATACGTTCCATTTACACCTGACTTGTAAGCATCAACGGCTTCTTGCCATGAATTATACCGATCGATATAAACGTATTTCAATCCATTCTTTTCGTTGTCTATGTAGTCGGGCTGTAAGCCTTCATTTGAAAGCTTATCCATAAACTTGTTCATGTAGTGTGGGCCTTTGTAAACATTGGCTACTACATAGTATCCATCTTCAACCCCTGGCAGATCGTTGAACTTTCTGCTTTTAACTCCGGGATCTTTTCTAACGGGTGTTGTTGCAACACCATTTCTATCTCGTGTTACAGTAGCTTTTGTTGGGTCTTGACGAAGAACAGGAGGTTGATTCTCGGCATCCTGATTTTCTGGCTCCTCTGATTGAGTCTGAACCGGCCTCTGGTTTTGAGCAACGGCAGTTTCATCGGTTTGTGTATTAAAGTATAGCTCTTTTGCTCTTTCTTCAAGATCAGGTCGTTGCCCCCTGGTCTCATTTCGTACCATACGCATGACCATTTCAAATCTTCTTTCAAGATCCTGCTCTCTGTTATTTTCAATAGATTCTAATGAATCCTGACGGTACATAAGCTCGGCAAGAATAGCATCGTTATCAGACAACCTTCTTTTTAATTCTTCTATCTCGGCGTTCTTATCGTCAAATACTTCAGAATGCTCTTCTTCATTGCTAACCAATTGATCTTCCTGATCCTCTAACAATACGCGGTCTTCTGTAAGATTAGGCGTAAAGGAATAGGCAAATGATATTTCATGTGTAGGGCCGAAATTGTCAAAGTTGTTTGACAGGCTTTTTTCCATTGTATATCCAATTGACAAACGCTTGTTTAGGTTAAAACCCATACCAGCTGAAGCCCCGTAGAAACTATCATATCCTCCCTGGAGCCATCCTAATTTTGGCAGGTCTAGGATAAGAGCACCGCCAAGAACAAGGTCCTCCTCCCCCACTTTTCTTACCCGCGCCAATGGCATAAGCCGGGCTTGTTCAAAAATTCCATTTCCATTTTCAAATTGGTGTGTATACTGCAGGTGACTGGAAAAAGTCTTGTCCTGGAATTCGGTGATAGATTCACTGGATTTTAAATTATAATCAAAGAGGTTTTCAGCAAATACACCAAAGTCGAACGCCCCATAAGAGACATTGAATCCGGGCTGAAAGGTAAAAAGTGAGCTGTCCTGAAGTCCGCCTAACAGGGGGTCTATTTCTACAGGATTAGCCCTGTTTTCATCAAAACCACTACTGTAATACGATAAGTTGGCTCCAAAAGTGAAGTTACTTTTTTCACTTAGTTTGATGCCATAAGCATAGTTTGCCAGGATTCCGTAATTGCTAATAGTACCTTCGCGCTGGGTATATAGACTAAGGCCCAGTCCCGTGCGGTCATTAATTCTTCCACTATAGCTTAAGAAGTATGCCTGGTTATTATCATCAAAATCTACCGATTGGTTTCTATGGAGTACATTAAAGTATGACTTGTCTTCCCGCACCGTTGAAAAAGTGGGGTTGATAAGGAAGCGATTAAACTTCAACAAGTTTTGAGACGGCACATCGTAAGTGATGAATGGATTGTCTTCCTGGGCAGTGAGTTGACTAGCGCCCAGCAATAGAACCATGGTTATAAACAGTAGTACTCGTTTCATCTGCTTGGTTATCTGATAACAGTTATGGTTCCTTGCTTCAATACTTCTTGAGCATTCATAATCTTGTAATAGAAGATCATATTCTGTCTTGTAAAGGACATGGAAGCCTCGGGCCAATTATTTTGATAGTCATTTTGGTTTAAGATCTCTTCACCTCTTTCATTGTAAAGAATAACCGTGACATCAGGTTTGTTTGAATAAGAATTTGGAATTACCCACACATCATTGATCCCATCTCCATTTACAGTTATTACATTGGGTACCCGGAACGTATCCAGATACTCCACTTCAATGGGTTTAATGATCTCACATGCTCCAAGGGTTGCAATGAGGGTGTAATTTCCTTCGGTCGTGAACGTATAAGAAGAACCAGTGGCGATCTCCGTATTATCTGCATCGTACCAACGATAAGAATCCCCGCCTGTTGCATTTACTGTGCGATTGCCACCTTCCGGAAATACTATAGCTCCTGCGGGATCCAGGGTGATCAGGTCATCATCAATAGGGGTAATTATTATCTCATTAGAAAATAATTGACATCCATTTCTGTCAATGGCTAATTGATAGGTTCCTGGGTCATTTACAGTTAATACTTCATCAGTATTGCTTATGAATGTGCCATCTCGGGACCATTCGAAGGACTCTCCGGTAAGCAATGTGGTTGTATCCAATAGGATATCTACTGCGACACCGCAACTCACAGTCCCCGTACTTGATATGGTTAAAGTTTCATTCACTAATAATTCTACAGACAAGCTATTTGAAGTAGCATTAAAAGTGCTAATCGTTCCATCTACAGTGTAATTGCCATTTTCACCAATATCTGTTAGGCTGATCGTTGATCCGGTTTCAGCAGAGACATCAGTTCCGTCTTTTTTCCATTGCAATGACATGCTACTTAGCAGGTCTGAGGTAACATCTGTACTACCTCCACCCGAGTCTAATGCGTTAATTTGAGTGACCTCTAATACAATACTGGTGCTAACACAGGCCTCATAAGCAGTTGCGTATCCAGCTACTATTTCCAAGGAATCAGGTACTACGACATTGGTCGTTTCTGAATCGATCGATGTAGAAGCACAGGGTCCACCACTTAGGGATACGCGGCAGAAATAAGTACCGGTCGCTGTATCGTCTACAGTAATAGTTGAATTGGTCTCTCCCGGAAGCGCACTTCCATTTCTGTACCATTGGTATGATGGAGAAGTCGCAGTAGTAGAGACACTTAGATTTTGTGTTTGTCCGGGCAGCACAACTACATTGGCAGGATTGTCACGCGTAACCGTAAAATCGCCTGCATTAGTAATAGATATAGCTGCAGAACGCTCAAGGCATGCCGTCCCTCCGGAGATTTCAACCTGATAATCTCCCTCAAAGCCGGGAGAAGAGGCATCTACTGTATATGTATCGTCTTCAAGTGTCGGCGATGTAATCGCAGTGCCGTCCTTAAACCACTGGTAGTCTAAGCCCATGCCGGTTATATTGGCAACCAGGTCAACCGTTTCCCCACTACACAAATCTGTTTTAGCGGGAGGATTGATCGCAATTCCTAAACTGGAACCGACAGTCACATCTATAATATTTGATAACGTATTACCGGAACCGGAACAAGTACCGTAGTCAACTTCCACATTGTACATGCCGGACTGGGAAACAGTTAGCGTATGACTTGTTTCTGTTAAAGGCGTTCCACTTCTGTACCAGTTGTATTGATATGTTTCCGGATTTGAAAGCCCGTAAACTTCTAGCGTTATATTATTCCCATCGCATACTTCAGCAGTACCATCGCCGAAGTCGGCCTGACCCTGTGGTCTGATTGTCAACCCGGAATTCACATCCATGTAATACATTGGATAGGCGGGAGATGATGGACTTGTAACGGCTGGACTTGTAGATCGAACCCTCATTCTATACCCTTCTCCCCTTACATCAGCGGGGACCTGGAATTGAAAATAGAAGTCGAAGGTTGTATTTTGAGTAGCATCACGGGTTAATTCAATCGCGCTGGTAAAATCACCTGTGGCATCGGAAAGTTCGAGGATAAATTCGTTATCGCTGTTTACCAAAGGAGGCCCCCATGTAAAATTCACCCAATAGTCGTTGAAAGTAACTGAGGCGCATGCAGCAGACCATGGGGTAGTACCTGGAGGAGGAGTTTGATTTGGAGCAGCAATCGGCGCATCGAGATCCTGAGCCTGGGCAGTAAATGCCGCCAAGAACAGAATCGCATAAAAACAGATGCGGATTACAGAAATCGGTTTTGGTGTCATAAGTGGGTGTTGCTTTAGGCAACTTCAGGTATACCGAGATTTAATTTGGGGTATCGGAAGACCTTATGGCTCTTGGTTTTACAATAATCAATTTCAATAGTTGAGCTAACTTTTCATTCACCATAGTATCCAACAACAAATATGATATATAATTATCGCGGGAAGAATTTAATGTTGTCGCCCCCTCTAAATATGTTGTGAAACGCATTTATTGTATGGTGAGCCTGATTCATAGGCGTTTGAGCGTACATTTTTCCTACATTTGTCCTTCAAAAATTTTGGGATGAATGACACTGAAAAATCATTGAATTTCATAGAACACATCGTTGAAGATGACTTGAAAGGCGGGTTTTCAAAATCAGATCTGCGATTCCGGTTCCCGCCAGAGCCCAATGGCTATCTGCATATAGGCCATGCCAGTTCTATTTGTCTCAATTTTGGACTGGGGCTGCGCTATAATTCCCCCGTGAATTTGAGATTTGATGATACTAACCCCACCAAAGAAGAACAGGAGTTTGTAGATGCCATTAAGAAAGATGTGCAATGGCTTGGCTATGAGTGGGATAAAGAGTGCTATGCATCAGATTATTTTCAACAACTATACGATTGGGCAGTAGAACTGATTAAAGACGGGAAGGCATATGTAGACAGCCAGACCTCTGATGAAATGGCCAAGCAAAAAGGAACACCCACAGAACCAGGGGTTAACAGTCCGTTTCGAGAGCGAATTGTCGATGAAAATCTGGCGTTATTTGAGGGGATGAAAAAGGGAGAATTTGAGGAAGGGATACACGTGCTTCGTGCTAAAATTGACATGAGCTCTCCCAATATGCTAATGCGCGATCCAATTATGTACAGGGTCTTGCACAAGGACCATCACAGAACAAAAGACGCATGGTGTATATATCCGCTGTATGACTGGACTCATGGCGAAAGCGATTATATCGAAGGCATTTCCCATTCTCTATGCACCCTGGAATTTGCACCTCACAGGGAACTGTATGACTGGTTTCTGGACCAGGTCCGAGAGCCGGATAAATTAAGACCAAAGCAACGAGAGTTTGCGAGGCGAAATTTGAGCCATACGGTTGTCAGCAAAAGAAAATTGCTCCAATTGGTAGAGAAAGGCGTGGTTTCGGGCTGGGATGATCCCAGAATGCCTACTATCTCTGGGCTGAGAAGACGAGGCTATACACCGGAATCAATCCGGAATTTTGCCGATACTATTGGCATAGCTAAACGAGAAAATGTGGTAGATGTATCCTTATTGGAATTCACGGTTAGGGATCATTTAAACAAGATCGCTCCCAGGGTTATGGCTGTGTTAGACCCACTTAAAGTCGTGATCACTAATTATCCGGAAGACGAGGAAGAATGGCTGACAGCAGAAAATAATCCCGGAGATGAATCAGCTGGCAGCCGTCAGATACCATTTTCAGGGGAATTGTGGATTGAAAAAGCGGATTTTAGGGAAGAGGCGAACAGGAAGTATTTCCGACTAAAGCTTGGCGGAGAAGTGCGACTCAAAAATGGCTATATAATCAAAGCAGAAAGTTGTACGAAAAACAATGCAGGGGAAGTAATTGAGGTTCAATGCACATATGATCCTAAGAGCAGGAGCGGTAGTGCCACCGAAGAAAGTAGGCGAAAAGTAAAAGGGACACTCCACTGGGTATCTGCCAGACATGCGATAAACGCTGAGATCAGGCTGTATGACAGACTATTTACAGATGCTACTCCGGATGCCCACAAAGACAAAGATTTTATGGAATTTGTCAATCCGGAATCCTTAGAAGTCAGAGAGGCGTATCTGGAGCCCAGTCTGCAAACAGCTAAAATCGAGGAGCGATATCAATTTCAGCGCCTCGGATACTTCTGCGTAGACCCGGTTAGCACGGAAAACAAGCTTGTTTTTAACAGAACCGTCACCTTGAGGGATACCTGGGCAAAACTTGATTTACCCCAATAGATACAAGAGTTAAGATAAAATATACTAAATGGTATTGCGATTAATGGCAAAAAGTAAGGGGCGAAATACGGTTCACCCCGTTTATATGGCATTTTATTCCATCATTTACGATTTATCTTTAGGGGGCTTATTGTGCTTTTTCATGGCTTCGCCGATTTGATTGCTCGCCGTAAATGAGGCTACCATGTTATTTAGCATATCACTGCCGGCTTGTGGCGAATTAGGCAGGAGTATAAGATTGGTATTAGTTTCTTCGCCAATAGCCTGTAAGGTGTCATAGTGTTGCGTCACAACAATTAAGGCCGAAGCCTCTTGCGAATTAATACCCACCTTATTCAAGACTTCTACGGATTCTTCTAAACCACGCGCTATCTCTCTTCGTTGGTCTGCAATACCTCGTCCCTGGAGACGCTTGCTCTCAGCTTCGGCTTTTGCTTTTTCAACGATCAGAATACGCGCGGCATCTCCTTCAAATTGAGCGGCGATCTTTTCACGTTCGGATGCATTAATACGGTTCATAGCGGCTTTTACCTGTGAATCGGGATCGATGTCTGTTACCAGGGTTTTAATAATATCGTAGCCGTAATCCAACATTGCGTCCTGTAACTCTGATTTTACTGCGATAGCGATATCGTCCTTTTTAACAAAGACATCATCCAATTTCATTTTAGGAACTTCTGCGCGCACGACGTCAAACACATAGGAAGTGATCTGGTCATGCGGATTTTGCAATTTGTAAAAAGCTTCATATACTTTTTCGCGTATAACCACGTACTGTACAGATATTTTTAGCTTCACAAATACATCATCCAGTGTTTTTGTCTCCACAATTACATCCAATTGCTGGATCTTCAGACTGAGTCGCCCTGAAATGCGATCAACCAATGGTATCTTCATTTGCAAACCGGAATTTCGTATGCTTAGGAATCTACCGAATCTTTCAAGGACAACAGCCGTTTGCTGCTTTACAGTAAAGAAAGAAGCCAAAAGCAGTAGGAATCCCAAAAAGAGAATAGGTATAAGAAATAAATTGCCCATAATTTCTGATTTTAGTTAATGATTATGTACTAATAGAAAGTACTTATTTGTAGCAAATTTTATTGGATTGTTACAAAGCAGAGAAGGTATGAAAAAGGAATAAACTGTCTGGATCAGGAAAAATGGGATAAAGCAAACCTCATTCGGGAAATAACCTCCTCTTTTCCAAGTAATTC
The DNA here is from genome assembly GCA_029861705.1 of Flavobacteriaceae bacterium. Classification (GTDB taxonomy): domain Bacteria; phylum Bacteroidota; class Bacteroidia; order Flavobacteriales; family Flavobacteriaceae; genus HDS-28. Next base: position 7,146 of record JAOTYW010000001.1, on the reverse strand, counting down.
CATGATCTCAAATACACCCGGCCCTTTAAGGTCGCCCACCAGGAGCATTCGCATCGTAGGCATGACAGCACCAAATGATATGTCATGCTCTTTAATATAAGAATTCACGGCTTCAGAAATGGAAGCGTTATTAAAGTCGATGCTCTCAAAAAGCGCAATCAGGTCCTGTAGGCGTTCAGGGCTTTGCTCCTTCCATCCTCGCTTGACAGCTTTAGACTCAAATTCTGTCGGAGCGTGAAAAAAGAATTCACTTAAATCGTAGAGTTCGTGATTGAAAGAGGCACGCTCTTTTATAAGGTTTAATAACCGCATTAAATAATCATCGGTATATTTTGAAACATCTACTTCATTGGACTGAAGCATACCCTTGTATTCCCTCAATAGTTCATCTCCAGACCTTTGTTGAAGGTAATGGTGATTGAACCAGGCTGTTTTTTCCGGATCAAATCGGGCTCCTGAGTGGTGTACGCGATCCAGATCAAAAGCTTGCACTAGTTCATTCAAACTAAAGATCTCTTGTTCTGTACCCGGGTTCCAGCCTAGCATGGCTAAAAAATTAACCACAGTTTCCGGATAATAACCAGCTTCTCTATATCCTATTGATTCCTCCCAAGACAAAGGAAAAACAGGAAAGCCCATTTTTTCTCCATCCCGCTTAGACAACTTCCCTTTGCCTACAGGCTTCATGATTAGAGGCAGATGGGCAAAAACTGGGACATCCCACCCAAAAGCCCAATAGAGCTGTACATGAAGCGCCAAAGAAGGGAGCCATTCTTCCCCGCGTATCACATGGCTGATCTGCATCAAATGATCATCTACAACATTGGCAAGGTGATAGGTAGGCATACCGTCGCTCTTAAACAAGATCTTGTCGTCGAGGGTCGTCGTTTTGATTTCAATTACGCCCCGGATGATATCCTGAAATGAAATAATTCCCGATTCCGGGGTTTTAAACCGGATGACATAGGACTGACCTTCTTTCAACCTCTTTTCCAATGCATCTGCATCAAGAGATAAAGAGTTGTCCAGCTTTAAACGGTTATGTGCATTGTAGATGAATGTTTTCCCTTTAGACTCATGATCTTTTCGGTGCGAATTCAGGATTTCCGGAGTGTCAAAAGCATAATAGGCATGTCCGCCAGAGACCAATTCATCTGCGTATTGACGATATAATGATTTTCGTTCACTCTGTCTGTATGGCCCGAATTCCCCACCTTTTCCAGGACCCTCATCAAAAGGGATTCCACACCATTCGAGCGCTTCTATTATATATTCTTCAGCTCCGGGCACGTATCGGTTTTGGTCAGTGTCTTCAATGCGCAAGACAAATTGCCCCTTGTGTTTTTTAGCAAAGAGGTAATTAAATAATGCTGTCCTTACACCACCGATATGTAAAGGACCAGTAGGACTGGGAGCAAAGCGTACGCGAACGTCAGATTTCATATGCTACTATTGATTGGGCAAAGATACATGGGGGAATGAAGTACCCAAAAGAATGTTAGCCAGTTGGCAACATATTTTTTGGGATAAGCGGATTCATAATGCGAAACCACAGTGGAGGAAGGAGGGATAACACCATGGAGGTGGGATAGCCATATGGCATTTGGGGGGACGTATCGTGATAGTTTAATATTTGATATTTACGGCTCGACTTATAGTGATGATCGCTGTGACGGGTTAATTCATAGAGCACGATCCTACCCATGACATGATTGCTATTCCAGGAATGAATTTCCTTGACTCGCTCATAGCGTCCTGAAGGCAATTTATGACGTAACAGGCCATAGTGCTCAATGTAATTAACAGTTTCCAGAAGCAAAAAGCCAGCAATTCCCGCTCCCACAGCATACCCCAGACCTGCAAAACCAAAAAATTGCCACACAGCTATTGCATAGAGCAACTGCAGAATGGTGTACCAGAACATATCATTTTTTAGTGAGAAAAAGGAGGCTCCCTCAGTCCGTAATAGCTTTTTTTGAATGCGCCAGGCATTAACATACTGCCGGGTTACAGAAGTAAACCAAAACGAATAGACAGATTGATTATAGCCGGCAGTGGCGGGATCCTCTTTTGTTGCAGCGTGTAAATGGTGACCAAAATTATGCTCAATATAGAAATGCATGTAAAAGGAAGGGAGCAATAGGAGCTTGGCAAAAAACCGCTCTACCGGATTCTTTCTATGGCCCATCTCATGCCCGACATTTATGCCATTGCTTCCCAAAACAATCCCAAGGGAAAATACTAAACCCACAAGTTCATACGTATTAAGAGGTGTAGTGGTCAAGGTGATCAATGTAGTCAGAAGCAGGCCATATATAATTGGAATATTAGCGTAAAGCATCCAGTCAAACAGGGGGCTTGCTTCTTTTTGAGCGCGCGTATCCCCTTCATAGTTTGAAGTGTCATGAGGAAGAAGGATCTCCAGGACGGGAACAAGAATAAAGACATATACAGGAGTCAAAAAAGACCATCCTCCTTTGTATATCAAACCAATAACCAGAGTAGCCGGTATACTGAGTGCGGCCAGGTATTTCAGGTCGTGCCATATGGCGGATTTAACAGATTTTTGCGTCATAAATACCGTATATCGGGCTATCTTCGAGCTAAGATAGATGATATTGCAAAGTTTTCACAACATACAGGATAAGCTGCACAAGTTCTACAGCAAGTATTACAAGCGCCTGTTGATCAAAGGAATTATGTTTTTTGCCCTGTTCGGGCTCTTGTTTCTTTTCTTTATTTTAAGCATTGAATATTACCTCTGGCTTGACACTACGGGCAGGTTGATCTTGTTTCTCTTATTCCTGGGGGTTGAACTCTATTTACTTTACTATTACATCATTCGACCCCTCCTTTATTTGTTTAGAATTCGACGGGGTTTATCCAATAAACAGGCCTCTCGCTTAATAGGCCGTCATTTCCCGGAAGTAGGGGATAAGCTTTATAATTTATTGGATCTATCGGAAGACAGAAACAGGTCGGAATTATTATTAGCCAGTATTGAACAGCGTTCCTCTGAAATGGATCAAATTCCGTTTACCAGGGCGATCAGATATCGGGAGAATGCCCGATATCTTAAATATCTTGCTATACCTGCAGTTGTTATTCTTCTGCTTTGGGTCTCCGGAAGCCTTAGTTCATTTTTCGGCTCATACCAGCGAGTAGTTCGCTACAGTGCTCATTTTGAGCCTCCTGCCCCTTTCGAATTTAGAGTGCTTTCAGATCCGCTGGAAGTATTGGAGAATGAAACGGTGCGGGTGAAAGTATTCACGGTTGGAGAAGTACAGCCAGAGGATGTATATGCAGTAGTGAATGACAAAGAGATCCTGCTGAGCAAAAGCGATTCCCTTTATGAGTTGACGTTTACCCCGCCATTACAATCCAGCACTTTCTACTTTAAGGCAAATGAGGTTGAGTCCAGAACATATAGGTTAAATGCTTTAAAAACACCCGGTATTACTGATTTTTCTGTACAGCTCGACTATCCCGCTTATACCGGCAAACGCTCAGATGTTCTGCGGAATACCGGAAATGCGACAATTCCGGAAGGCACAAAAGTGGCCTGGTCTGTTTCGAGTGAAAATGCCGATAATGTACACCTTATCACCAACGACAGTAGCTGGGCCTTTCAAAAGGATGAAGCAGAATTCAGGCATAGCAGCAGGGTGTTTTCAAACTTGCCATATCAAATCACCAGCTCAAACGAAAACGTTTCCCATTTTGAGAAATTGGGATTTATGTTCAAGATTATAAAAGATGGTTTTCCTGGAGTGAAGGTCAGACAAATGAGAGATTCCCTGCAACCTAATGTCTCCTATTTTTCGGGAGAAGCAACCGACGATTATAAGATCAGAAGCATCCAGTTAGTGTGTTATCCTCGTGGGAATGAAGACCAAAAGCAACGAGTTGTATTAATGGAGCCAAATGTTAATTTTCAAGAGTTTTATTATACGTTCCCTTCCGGCCTGGAACTTGACGAGGCTAAGGTTTACAAGTTGTATTTTGAAGTGCGGGATAATGATCCATTTAGAGGGGGTAAACTAAGTAAAAGCCAGGTCTTTACGTCAGAAATATTTGACGAAGTGGCCCTGGAAGAAAAGCGCCTGGACAAGCAACAGGACCTTATCGAGCAGATGAATAAGGCGGTAGATCAATTCAAGGAAAACACGGAAGAGCTCGATGCCATTCAACAGCAACAAAAGGAAAAGACAAGTTTAAACTTTAATGACAAGAGCAAGGTAAATTCGTTTCTTAAAAAGCAACAACAGCAACAAGAGTTGATGAAAAAGTTCAGTAAAGAACTCAAGCAAAACCTGGAACAGGATGAATTGGATGATGCACAGAAGAAATTACTTCAGGAGCGAATGGAACGAGAGGAATTAAAGGCACAAAAGAACGCAAAACTCTTAGAGGAACTTCAGAAAGTAGCAGACAAGATCAACAAGGAAGAATTGGCGAAACGCCTGGAGGAACTGGGTAAAAGCCAGCAGAATAGTCAGAAAAGCCTGGATCAATTGCTGGAACTTACAAAAAGATATTATGTGTCGGAAAAGGCAAATCAATTGGCACAGGATCTGGAGAAGTTGGCCAGGGAACAGGAAGCTATATCACAGGAAGATATGGGCAAGAATATTGAAAAGGAAACCCAGGAAGGGTTTAATAAGGAATTTGACACTATAGCTAAAGAGCTCCAGGAACTCGGAAAAGACAATGATGCGCTTAAAAAGCCCATGGATCTGGATATTGATGAAAACAAATCCGAGTCGATCAAACAAGACCAAAAAGAGGCTTTGGAAGAGTACGATAAGGAGCAGAAAAAGGAAGAATCTGACGAGAATTCTGGCACAGAGAAACAGCAAAACAAGATTGATCAAAAACAACGCTCAGCTGCACGTAAAATGAAGGAAATGAGCGAATCACTTTCACAGTCTGGTTCTTCTATGGGAGGTGGTGGCACCATTGCCGAGGATGCAGAAATGCTCAGGCAGATCCTAGATAATTTGGTGACCTTTTCGTTTAAGCAGGAAGAATTATTGGGTGTACTTACCGAAAGCGAGGGAAGTTTGAATGATTTTGGCGGTGTAGTGCGGGAACAGCAGCAATTAAAAGAATTATTTGAGCATGTAGATGATAGCTTGTTCGCACTCTCACTACGCAGGGCTGAATTGTCGGAGTTTGTCAATGAACAGATCACAGAAGTGTATTATAATATTGATAAAACCCTGGAAAGTGTATCAGAAAACAGATTATTTCAGGGAGCCTCTTATCAGCAGTATGTTCTGACGGCCAGTAATAGTCTGGCAGACTACCTGGCCAGGATCCTGGATAATATGCAGCAAAGCCTCTCTATGGGGTCTGGAAAGGGCGAAGGAGAAGGCTTTCAACTGCCGGACATTATTCAAAGTCAGTCTGAGTTGAAAGAGCAGATGGGTAAAATGCAGGGGAAAGGACAGAAAAGCGGACAGCAAGGAGAGTCAAAAGAGGGTCAGTCTGAGGGCGAACAAGAAGGAAATAAGGGCCAGGAAGGCGAGGAGGGCAAAGAGGGTCAGAATGGAGAAAAAGATGGTGAGGGAGCCGATGGGGAGAATGGTAAAGGTTCAAAAGAGGGGGAAAGTGATTCGCAAGGTGGCAATGGCACCTCTGATGAGAACGAAGAGGACTTGCAAGAACTCTTTGAGATATATAAAGAACAACAACGCATACGCCAGGAATTGGAAAAGCAGCTAGATGATATGATTGAGAATGGGGATCGTGACCTGGCTAAGAAGTTATTAAGGCAAATGGAATCTTTTGAACAGGATCTATTGGAAAATGGAATTACTGAACGTACGCTTCAGAGGATGAATATGATTGAACATCAATTACTTAAGTTGGAAAATGCCGCTTTGGACCAGGGAAAAAAACAGGAACGAGAAAGCAAAACAAACTTTGATAGTTATTCCAACCCGATCCTTACGCGGCCTGAACAGTGGGATAATTTTAAGAAGGAAACTGAATTGTTAAATAGACAGTCACTACCGCTGCAGCAAAGGTACAGGGAACTCATTCGTATATACTTCAAATCGGATGATTAGTTTTAATTACCAGGGTACTTTTCTATTGAAGGACGAAGAAAGGCATAGATCCTGGTTGATTCGAGCTGTTGATCAAGAAGGGCATAATATTAGTGAAATCACTTATATATTAACTACAGATGCGGAATTATTGGAATTGAATAGCAACTTCCTGGGTCATGATTATTACACAGATATCCTTACTTTTGACCGCTCCGATAATAAGACATTGAATGGAGATATTTTTATTTCCACAGAACGTGTAAAGGAGAATGCGGTTTTGTATGATGAAAGTGAAGAGGAGGAATTACGCCGAGTAATGATTCATGGCATTCTGCATATGATGGGATATAATGATTCGAATGAGGAAGAAAAGAAACTCATGCATAAGAAGGAGAATATTTATTTAAAAATGTTCCACGTGGAACAATGAGTTATGTTTGACAGAGTTTACGATGTTGTAGTGGTTGGGGGTGGACACGCAGGTGCTGAGGCTGCTGCGGCTGCGGCCAATATGGGTTCTAGTACCCTTTTGGTTACCATGAATTTGCAAACCATCGGGCAAATGAGTTGTAATCCGGCTATGGGCGGTATTGCGAAAGGACAGATCGTTCGGGAAATTGATGCCTTGGGGGGCTATAGTGGCATTATAACAGATAATTCTTCAATCCAGTTTAAAATGCTGAATAAGTCTAAGGGGCCTGCCATGTGGAGTCCAAGGGCTCAAAATGACAGGATGCGTTTCGCCGAAGAGTGGCGAATGGCACTTGAGCAGACTCAAAACCTGGACTTTTATCAGGATATGGTAAAATCGGTGCTGGTAGAAGGTAATAGAATTGCCGGGGTACGAACATCACTAGGGCTTGACATCAGGGCAAGATCAGTTATCCTGACAAATGGTACGTTTCTAAATGGGTTAATTCATATTGGGGATAAACAATTTGGCGGAGGAAGAGCCGGGGAAAAAGCTGCAACTGGCATTACGGAGCAACTTACTGATATGGGTTTTGATTCGGGCAGAATGAAAACAGGCACTCCTCCCAGAGTTGATGGTCGCACATTGGATTATGAAAGCATGATCCGCCAACCGGGC
>JAOTYW010000057.1 GCA_029861705.1 Flavobacteriaceae bacterium | reverse complement strand
GAAGCACATAAATTTTGCCAGCCAGTACCGTCATAATAAAAAATACATTGGTCATCTGTATTGTAAACCATGGCACCCTGATTAGGAATGATGGCGTTCATTTGGCTTGTATTCACTCTGGTGATTACCAAAACACGATCAGTGCTTTCCAATTCCAAAACAGAAGCAGCGTCAATATTTTGCGGATTGTCACCTATTTTGATCTGAGCTGACATAACAGCTGAAAAGACACATAGGAAGTATGTGATGAGCAATTTTTTTTTCATGGCTAATGACAATTAGGTTACTGCATTCAGGACTCCCAAATTTAAGATTATATACCCATTTTACTCACGAAAACCTACTAAATACTTTTTTTTGGGTTAAAATGTGGACATATAGTGTAACCCCATAATATCAATATACTTACAGCTCTGTACACTCAGATTAGAAAGGTTGAATATGTGGCTGATTCCAAATTAACAAAAGTTTAATTCATGATAATTTTTTTAACTAGGCAAGTTATAGTTTCTTTATCCTACCAATGACGTACGGGAGACCACATCTGAACATCAAGAGAATACTCCTATTCTTTGCTTTTATAATTAGCATTTTTATAGGCACTGCCCAGGAAGATTCAAGAACCTTGCTTAGGGGCAAAGTACTTTATAGAAACAGTAATGTGCCCAACCAGAATGTGATTAATTCTACTGCTGAAAAGGCAACGATCACAAACGATAAGGGTGAGTTTGCCATTAGGGTCAGAGAGAAAGATCAATTGGTTTTTACTTCCGTTAATTATGAGATTGAAGTGGTTAATATAACCGCTGAAATAATTGCTAACAGCCGACTTGTTATTGAAGTAACTGAAAAGGTCACAGCCCTGGACGAGGTTGTTGTTAGTCCTGAAAATCAAAAAGAATTCCTGGAATTAAAAAATGAGGAATTTAAAGGGTTTGAGTATGAAACGGATCAAACTTCAGAAATTGAGAATATTGCGTTGGATCCAACGGTCCGGGGAATGAGAGACGGACTCAATTTTGTCAATATATTCAAGGCACTCTATAATGTTGTCGCGGGCTCAACAACTCCTGACAAACCAGCCCTGCTCGTAAGTGATGTACTCCGACAGGTATACGATGACGAATTCTTCTTGGTCGATCTGAAATTGACCAAGGAACAGATAGATCCATTCCTGTATTATTGTGATGAAAAATTGCCGGCACCTACCTTGTTGCGCAAGGACAACGAATTTGAATTGATTGATTTTCTCGTAACTCAGAGCGAATCGTTCAAGGAAGAGATCACAAGTGAAAATTAAAGATTTACCTTTCTTATTAGCTGTTTTGACATTTGGTCTTGGATTCTCGCAGGACATATCGGAAAGGGAATTGTCTGGGCGTGTGATCGCCAATGAAAAAAATGTGGCAGATGTTCATGTTATGAATACTTCTCTCAGAAAGGCCACTATCACTAATGAATCCGGGCAATTTCGAATATCCGTTCGGGTAGGGGATACGTTGTTATTTTCAGCCATTCAGTTCCGGCGCAGGTCATTTATAATTTCACAGGAGATCTATGATGCCCGAGTCATCGCCGTGCCTTTAGAGGAATTTGTCAACGAACTGGATGAAGTAGTCCTCAGGCCTTATGATCTTTCCGGAGATCTTGGTCGGGATATGCAACAAATAGATACCGAAGGGGTTGTATCTGCAACCATACTGGGTCTGCCTAATCCCTATCACAAGCCGCCGACTCAAGCGGAACGTAAACTTTTTGAAGCTACTACAGGGGGCGGTTTAGTGCCCCTCAACCCAATTCTCAACGCTATTACAGGTAGGACCAAGTACTTGAAAAAGGTATTAAAAGCCCAGTCCATCTATGCCCGCACAGAAAGGGTAAGGGAGTTTTATGCAGATTCTCTTTTTGTACAGCGTTTGAAAATTCCATCGGCAAGCATAGACGACTTTATGTATTATTGCGAAGTGGATCCTGATTTTAGTGGCGTCATAGACAGTAAAGACCAACTGCAGATCTGGGAGTTCCTAAAAGTTAAAAGTAGTAGTTATAGAGAAGCAAATGCTTTGGACTAAGTTAGATTGGCATGGCATTTGGAGCGGAAATTGTAAATTTGCCGGCATGAAACATTCCCAAAGGTTTCTTATTTTATTCCTGGGTCTTACTTTACTCTCTATGACCGTTGCTCACAAATTCTATGTGAGCGTCACGAATATTAGGTATTCAGAGACTGAAGAGACTTTACAGATAACCACACGGGTCTTTATTGATGACCTGGAAGCTGTCCTCCTCGAGCGATATGGTGTAACAACATCCCTGGCTACAGATAATGAAGTCGATGATGCCAATGCATACATTGAGAAATATCTAAACCGGAAGATGGTCTTTAAAGTGAATGGGAAACATTTACCTTATACATTCCTGGGAAAAGAATACGAAACAGACATAGCTATTTGTTATTTAGAGCTCCCGGTAGGACCCCTTTCTGAGGTTTCTACTCTGGAAGTTCAGAACGATGTGCTGACGGATATGTTTGAAGAGCAGCAGAACGTGGTACACTTCCGAATAGCCGGTAAACGCAAGAGTTTCGTCCTTATTAGAGAAAGTAATAAGGGAATGTTAAACTTGTAGTATCTACCCAAAATTAATAGAAAATAAAGTAATTTCAGCGACTTTAAAATTTTATACGAATGAAGAAATTGAGATATGTGGTTGCCGGGATCTTTTACCTGGTCGCGTTTTCACTAAGCGCACAAGAAGAAACCCCGGAACGCGCCCCCGGACATACCAATCAGAGTAAGTTTAAACAACTGTACGAAGAATTTTCAACCCCCAATACCTATCGGTCGGCCTCCGGAGCCCCCGGACCTGATTACTACCAGCAACGGGCCGATTATAAAATGGATATCGAATTGGATGATAAAGCTGCCCGACTCTATGGCGAAGAGACTATTACCTATTTCAATAACTCGCCGGATGACCTGGAATTTCTATGGGTGCAACTGGATCAGAATGTAAGAGCCAAAGAATCTAAAGCCCCTTTGCGCGACGGCAATGGGGTTTCCTTCGCTTATACAACCGGTGATTTTACCGGACAGTATATGGGTGAGAAATTTGACGGAGGATTTAAAATACAGCACGTTAAAGATGCCAATGGAAGGACCTTGTCCTATACCGTAAATCAGACCATGATGCGCGTTAATATTCCAAAACCTCTAAAGAGTGGAGAGCAGTTATCCTTTTCTATAAAATGGTGGTACAATATCCCGGATCATACAATCAACCGCGCCCGTTCTGGCTTTGAATACTTTGCTGAAGACGGCAACAGGGCCTATGTTATTGCTCAATTCTTTCCGCGAATGGCTGTTTATAGTGACGTAGAAGGATGGCAAAACCATCAATTCTGGGGAAGCGGTGAATTTGCTTTACCTTTCGGTGACTACGAAGTAAATATCACTGTACCTGCAGACCATATTTTGGATGCAACAGGCGTTCTTCAAAATCGCAAGGAGGTTTTTTCGAAAGAAATGATGAAACGCTATGAGGCAGCTAAAAAGTCCTATGACAAACCCGTCTTAATTGTCACACAAGAAGAGGTTGAGGAACTTGAAAAAAGCTTTTCAGAGAAAAAGAAAACATGGAAATTTAAAGCGGAAAATGTACGAGATTATGGCTTTGCTACGTCACGTAAGTTTATCTGGGACATGCAAGCCGTAAAAATCGGGAACAAAGATGTTATGGCCGTTTCAATGTACCCAAAAGAGGGGAATCCCCTTTGGGAAGAACAATCTACCAAAGCGGTCGTAAGTACGCTTCAATCCTATTCAAAGTTCACTTTCGACTATCCTTATCACAAAGCAATTTCTGTCCATGCCAAGAATCAGGGAATGGAGTACCCAATGATCTGTTGGAACTATGGCAGGCCAAATAAAGATGGGACTTATTCAGACCGGGTGAAGTATGGGATGATAAGTGTTATTATTCACGAAGTGGGTCATAATTTCTTTCCGATGATCGTCAATTCAGATGAACGCCAATGGGGTTGGATGGATGAAGGACTGGATACGTTTATGCAGTACATTGCAGAGCAGGAATTCGGAGAAAAATTTCCGGACGTAATCGCTCCCAATGAAAAGTATCCCTCACGCAGAGGTGATCCGGCGAAAATTGTTCCTTATATGAGTGGCGATCAAACTGCTTTGTCACCCATTATGTCGAATCCTGAAAATGTCTACCAATTAGGCCCGAATGCCTATGGCAAACCGGCAACTGCGCTAAACATCCTCAGAGAGACTGTAATGGGCAAGGAACTATTTGATCACGCCTTTAAAACATATGCGCAGCGTTGGAAGTTCAAGCACCCAACACCTGAGGATTTTTTCAGGACGATGGAAGATGCGTCTGCTGTAGATCTGGATTGGTTTTGGAGATCCTGGTTCTATACTACTGATTATGTTGATATTGGTGTAGGAGATGTCAAGAAATATCAGGTAAGCAATAAACCCGGACAGGAGATGCGAGAGTTTATGAGCGCCCGGAATCTTACGGAAGCAGACCTTATGCCACTGGTATACCTGGTAGCTGAGGATAGTGAAGATTTTGATCCAGAAAACAAAGGGAAGAGCCCTTCAGAAGTATCTGTGAATTTGAAAGAATTTATGATGGACAATATGACTGAAGAAGAGAGAGCAGCCGTAGAGGAGCCTAAGTTCTTTTATGAGGTCACCTTCAACAAACCAGGAGGAATTCCCATGCCTTTGATCGTCGAGTATTCATACGCAGACGGATCGACAGAGATGGTGACATACCCACCAGAGATTTGGAGAAAAAATGATGATCAGGTAAAACGCGTTATTTCTTCCCAGGAAGAATTAGTAGGGATCGTAGTAGACCCTAAAGCCGAGACAGCTGATATTGATGTAACCAATAATAGCTGGCCAAAGAAAGATCAAAAGACAGGCTTTGAGCAGTTCAAAGAGAAAATAAAAGGAAAATAATCTAAGGTATCTCTGTTAAAAAAGGCCTGTATGGATATGATCCACGCAGGCTTTTTTGATACATTCTTACGTATATTTGTTATATGGCAGTTCAAATTCCATTATTTATTAGCGGGGCCGAGATCGTTTTTATCATGTTTATTGTGGTAATGGTTTTTGGTGCCGACAAAATACCCGGAATTGCTAAGAACATGAGTAAAGGTATGCGCCAACTGCGCGACGCTACGGACGAGATCAAACGCGAGATCCAGAACAGCGCAGAAAAACAAGGCTTGGATACCGATCTTACTTCAGAGATCAAGAAGGAATTTGATGATGTTAAAAAAGGGCTGGATGATGTGGCCGGCACTATCAAACGCAAGTGAGATAAGCCATGCTGGAACAATTGATAGAATGGGACAAGGAAGCCCTAATATTCCTGAACAGCCTTGGTGGTGAAGAATATGACAGCTTTTGGACGCTGATCACGCAGATACCTACCTGGATCCCTTTATTCTTATTTTTCTTTCTCTTACTACTTTGGTACCACCCCTTAAAAAAGGCACTTATTCTGATGGCGATGGTTTTGGCCCTGCTTGGATTTGTCCTTATCGCAACGGACCTCACAAAGGAATGGGTAGAACGCATAAGACCAAATAACGATACGGAGATTAATCACTTGTTACGTGTCTTAAGAAATCCTACTTCCTATAGTTTTTTCTCGGGGCATGCAGCAACTAGTTTTTCTTTAACCACACTGGTCGTGATTTTTCTGAGAAAGCGCACTAAATGGATATGGCTCTTATATATTTGGCCGATCTTATTTTCCCTGAGTCGGATCTATGTCGGTGTCCATTATCCGATTGATATCGTGGTTGGGACTATGGTTGGCCTTGCTTCTGCCTTGCTGTTTTACTATGTATATAATAGATTCATAGCACCCTACACAGACTTAGTCCGTCCCTGACCGGTAAGATAAGCATGACTACGCGGGGGTCCTTGCTGAGTTTAGAGTTGAATTTTTGCAAGGCCATAGTGTCCTTGTCATCTATTGCTGCGGGTTGTGCAACTTTCCCAGACCACAAGGTATTATCGCATAAAATTACAGATCCGGATCTGGTCTTTTTTAAGGCCGCTTCATAATAATCATCATAGGCCACTTTCTGACCATCGATAAAGACGAGGTCAAAGATCTTATCTAGTCTGGGAATAATTTCGACCGCATCGCCGAAATGCTGATGGATCTGAAGGCGGTACGAACTGCGTTCAAAATATTTATTTTGAATCCCTTCAAGTTCCGGGTTGATCTCAAGCGTATGTAATTCCCCATCTTCTACTAATCCTTCTGCAAGGCATAAAGAACCATAACCGGTATACGTCCCGATCTCCAGAATATATTTAGGTTGGATAAGACAGGAAAGCATGCTTAATAATCTTCCCTGATAATGCCCGCTGATCATTCTGGGTTGAAGAATTTTCAAATGGGTCTCGCGGGTTAACTCTTCCAATAATACTGCCTCTTCGGGCAGATGATCTTCCAGATACGTTTCCAATTTCTGCGGCAGAAAATGCATACATAAATTTTTTCAAAAATAGGGGTTTAAGTCCTACCTTGGGAAATAGATATTTGTCAGCATGGAAGGAATTCAAATCAGAGAAGCTACGCCTGAAGACCTGGCCGCCCTTTTGTCCCTTGAACAGCGATTGATCCAAGCAGAGCGACCATTCGACCCAACGATACGTCAGCCCCCTGTTGTGTATTATAACCTGGCAAATTTGCTTAAAACAGACACTTTTTATGTGCTGGTAGCGGAGCATGATGGACAGATAGTCAGCTGTGGGTACGGCACCACCAAAGAAGCCAGACCCTATCTTGATCATGCGCACTATGCCTATTTGGGGTTTATGTTCACTTTGGAAGAATACCGGGGTAAGGGGATCAATAAATTGATCGTGGATGCATTGGTGGAGTGGGCAAAAATAAAGGGTTTGAAGGAGATCCGACTGACGGTGTACCAGGACAATATTCCGGCCATCAAGGCCTATGAAAAGGCCGGCTTTGTAAAACACCTCATTGAAATGCGAATTGCTGACCGCGATAAATTATAGCTATATCAATACGGCTGACCTAGTGAGTATAAGGCCATTCTTTTTAAAACAGGAGCTCGTATTAAATCTTCAAACTGTATTTTAGTCGCTTCGAATCGCCATTAACGGAATCCATTGAAGTATATATGAAATCATTGCGACTTATATTAACCAATCCCAAATATTTTGCTACCGCATGGGTCTTTGCCAGTTTGAATATTTGGTTTGGTACATGGATCATCTATATTCCATGGGTAAAGGAATCCCTGGGAATAGATAAGACATCACTTGGTATTGCCTTATTCCTGTTGTCCTTTGGGGTATTTACGATGTTCCCTATTGCCTCCAGGATCATCACGTATTTAGGTGTCGGGCGTGCCACCTGGTGGGCCGTGGTTATGTGTAGCGTGACGGCTATGTTACCCATATTGGCGGAAGGATACTGGATGCTTTTACTCGGACTCTACCTTTTTGGGGCGGCAAACGGCCTTCTCGATATTTCTATGAATACGCTGGTAACGGAAATAGAAAAAGAAGACAAACAGCATTTTATGACAGCCTCACATGGCTTTTTTTCCCTTGGCGGTGTAATTGCCGGCCTGGGCAGCTTTCTTATTCCAACCCTGGACAATTCCGTTTTACATATGGGTATTGTCGTCGCCTTAGTTTTTATTATTAACCTGATCTGTATGAAGCATTATATCGGTATTTCAGGTGTGCCTGCAGAAAAAGCCAAGTTCAATATTAAGTTCTTTAAACCTCTTTTGCTCATAGGGCTTGTATCCTTTATTGCATTTGGCACTGAAGGCGCTATTATCGACTGGAGCGGGCTTTATTTAAAAGAAATTGCGATGGCTCCGGAAGTGCTGTTCGGGGCCGGATTCCTTGCATTCTCAATTACCATGATGATCGGCAGGTTTTTAGGCGATGGCATCAGCGCACGGATTGGATCGAATGCCATAGTCATGTTGGGTATAGGAATTGCCTTTGTTGGATTCTTACTAGTACTGACAGGAAATCCATATATAGCCATTATCGGCTTTGCCTTGAATGGATTAGGATATTCCGTGATCATACCTGAATTATTCAGAATTGGGGGTAAGATCGATGGTGTGATCTCTGCGCAAGGGATTGCTTTTATAGCCGGTACCGGTTATGCAGGATTTCTTTTGGCCCCACCTGTCTTAGGTTTGATTTCAGAGAAATATTCCCTTGTTTCCACCTTTATCATTTTGACAGTTTGTGCAGTGTGTATATTTGGATTGATGCTTTTAATAAAAAGAAAAACGGCCTTAAAAAAGGCCGTTTAAAAATAGTCCATTAATCCAACCCGCCATGTATCGGGCTTACTGTTTGGCCACTAATTTCTGGCCATTTTTGATCTGAATGATCGGGAACTCGGTCCGTCGATTCAATTCTAATTCTTCATCTGTACAATCTTCCCAGCCGTTACAATCATTGACCAGCATTCGTTCCCCAAAGCCTTTGTACGAGACGATCTGGTGTATTCCAACACCGTTTTCTATGAGGTAATCATAAGTTGATTTAGCCCGGGCTTGAGAAAGTCTGTCGTTATATTGATGACTACCGATCGGATCTGTATGCGATTCCAATTGTATGATCATATCAGGATATGTTACAGTCATTAGCTTCACTACTTTATCCAATTCAGCGGCAGCATCAGGACGAATGTAACTTTTGTCAAAATCGAAATAGATCTTATTCAAGTCTGCAAGGATCTTTACATTCATTAGGGGTTCTAAGACCACATCCTGACGCATGATCTTGGTTGTGAGAGGCAAAGAATACGAATTGAAGTAGACATTCTTCTTTGGATGTGTTTTTCGTGATGCCTCGATCACATAGTTCCGGTTGCGATTGATGAACATCCGGTAATACCCATTTTCGTCAGTCATGGCTTCACCCACCAGTTCATTACTGTTCTGGTCTCGCAAGGTGATAGATACATTATCCAGGGGCATGTTGTTGACGCCATCTGTAACATAGCCTTCAAGGGCCAGTTCAGGCGTAAATTGGAATTTGTATATATCGTCACTTCCTTGGCCTCCTTCGCGATTAGAGCTAATGTATCCCGTGATCCCTTCTTCATGGGCATAGAAACCAAAATCATCACTTTGGGAATTTACAGGTCGGCCCAAATTGATTACATCGGTGATCTCACCATCTTGATCCAGTACGGTGCTGAAAATGTCCATCAACCCATACCCCACATGACCATCGGAAGAGAAGAACAATTGTCCTTCCTTATTCACATAAGGGAACATTTCATCGCCTTCTGTATTCACAATCGGACCGGCATTGATAGGTTTTCCGATTCTGCCTCGCACATGAATTTCAGAATAGTATATATCGGTGCCCCCATAACCACCCGGCCTGTCAGAGGTGTAGTATAAGCGTCTTCCGTCAGGAGATATGAAGGGATGTCCTGTTGAATAATTGGCATGGTTTATCGGGAGACTCTTATTCACGATCCATTCTCCTTTATCGTTTTGTTGCGCACGATAGATCTTTAAATTCAGGTACTTATTATCACCATATTCCTTTTTGTTCTTAAAAAAGTTATTTCTCGTGAAATAGATTACGGTGTCTTTTTTATAGTCTGTAGTATAGATCAACGAGCTTTCGTGAAATTTAGAATTCACATCACCTGAGATAGGTACCGGGATAGCGGATGATTCTTCTTCCTTCACCCTAAAAATGTCTAACCAGGGTTCATCGTTCCAGCCATAGGCATCCCCATCTACCAAATCCCGCCTTGAAGAGGCATAGTAGATGTGTTCATCCTTTACATAGGTTCCAAAATCGCTTTCACTTGTGTTGAAGTGAACCGGTTCAAGCGTGTATCGCTCTCGGCTGTTAAAGACAACGGATGCCAGGTTACCGTCTTTTAGAAAGCGCTTGACACGACTATCGTTCTTATTGAACTTCTTATACCTCTTAAACCATTCTTCGGCTTCTTTGTCCTTGCCCACACTATGAAGGGCCATGGCATATTTGAAATAGTAATCAGTTGGCACCGTGGACGAATAGATGATCTTTTCGAAATGCGGAATAGCTTTCTTATAATCACGTAATAAGAGGTGGCATTCTGCCAATCGCTGATGTGCATAGTGTCTGTTAAAATCACCATCGATCATTTTCTCATATTCCGGTATAGCCTTGGTATATGCGAATTGACCAAAGTAGTAATCGGCTCTTTTCATGGCTCCATATTGTGCCAGTGCGACCTGACCTAGAAGCACGATCAATATGACAGATACTAGTTTAGTTTTGATTTTCATAACAGGTCGATTTTAGAAATAGCGAGGTGATTTAGCCGGCCCCTTTTTTGGAAAACCAACTTCGTAAATAAGAATAATTTCATGCGTTCCGGTAGTGTAAGGTTTAACATCACCTGTTGGAAGATCATAGGCATATCCTATCCGGATATCGTTACTAACCTGGAAATCGAGTAAAGCACCAAAGCTATCGGAAGAATTGAAACGATAGGAAGCTCCGAGCCAAAGTTTTTCATTAAATAGAAAGTTGGCGGTAACATCATAGGTAGCAGGTGCACCACTTGTGAACTTGGTGAGAACGGTAGGCTTGAACTTCACTTTTTCTGCCAGATCAAGAACCAATCCACCTATCGCATAATAACCAGTACGTTCAAGCGCTTCAAATTCACCTTCATTCATATCGGTTACAAACAATCTTGGTGACGATACGCCTACATACCACAGATTGGAACTGAGGTAGAATCCTGCACCCATGTTAGGAGACCAATTGTTGAATTCTGCATTGAAAAATTGGTCATTCAGATCCGGAGTTTCCAAACGATAGTTGGTAAATCCGGCTTTTAATCCAAATGACAAGTGAGTACTGGCACTAACAGGAACCGTATACGAGAAATCACCATATACATAGTTAGTGCTTTCAAATCCAAGGCGGTCATTGATGTAGGATAAGCCTAAGCCTACCCGGTCATTTCGCAATGGGGCGTGAATTGATAGCGTATTTGTCCTTGGATTGCCATCAATCCCTGCCCATTGGTTCCGGTGGAGTGCCGTAACATTAAGGGTCTCACGACTTCCGGCATATGCCGGATTCACAGAGATCGTGTTAAACATGTACTGTGTGAACTGTGGTAATTGCTGCGCAAAGGATATGCTGGAGCAGCACACAATTCCAATAAGTGTTAAGTGTTTCAGAGTTTTCATTGGGACTATTTTTAATTGGAACCGATATAGATATATCCGGTTATGGGTTCAATATTTCTATTTGTAACATGAATGATATAGTAATATGTTCCTGTGGGTAGCAATCCCTTGCTACCAAAGGCGTTATTCGGGGCATTAGCACCCCAGTCATTTCGATAATCTTTTCCTTCAAAGACCTTAGTTCCCCAGCGGTTGAAGAGCATGACATCAAAGCGGAAGTCACAGAACTCAACACCCTTTATCTCGAAATATTCATTAACTCCATCGCCGTTAGGGGTAATGGTCGTGGAAGCGATGATATCATCTCTACCACATGGCACACAATCTGTATTAGCATTGATCACGAAGTCCACATAATACTTACATGTACCGTCAGTACTGCTATACTCGATCAGTGTCTGGTTATCAGTATCTAAAGTCAGCGGATTTAATTGGCTGCCGATCAATGTATAATTGTTGCTGGTCACTACAAACTCTCCATTCGTATCAAACCCTTCCGGTAAGTAATTTACCAGATCAATGGCAGCGTCTTCTACGCAGATGTCTATCGTGACGGTTTCCAACTGAGGCTGGAACACAAAGATCAATTGTTCGAATGAAGCCGTGTTCGCACAGGCATCAGTCACCATCCACGTGCGGATGACCATATAATCATCGGTGTCATCTGAATATTCGGTTTCTTCTGTGAATACTATGTCATAGTCACCACATCCTCCACTAAATTCCAGTTCGGGTGTGCCAGGAAGAGGATCACCACAAAGTATGCTGACCTCCTTCTCATATTCATTTGCCGTGACCGGACCTGCTGACGGTATTGTAACCACTTGGGTATGGTTGATCGAGTTACCGGCACAATCACTTACAGTCCAGGTCCTTGTGATTGTATATCCAGAGGCACAATTCGCATCATTCGTAATCGTCTCATTAAATACGACATCAATATCAGGATCACAATTATCCACTGCAGTTAGGACAACTGCTTCTGAGACTTCATTACACAATACCGTGATATCCGATGGCAAGCTCTCTACGAAGCTTGGTGCTTCTGTATCGATCACAGTTATGTTTTGAACATGTACTGTGGAGTTTCCTGCGCAATCCCATGCAGTCCAGGTACGGGTAATGTTGTACTCTGATGAACATTCATCATCAAGACCTGTAAGGATCTCATCGAATGCTACATATGCCGCAGTATCGCAATTATCTAGAGCGTTCATCACAGCCGCAAACGGAACTTCATCGCAGGATACCATTGTATCACCAGGTAGTTGTTCTACGAATACTGGAGCTTCCGTATCTTCTACAGTGATCGTCTGAATGTGTACACGAACATTTTCAACACAATCTGTAATAGTCCAGGTACGTGTAATTGTATATTCGGTTGCACAATCATCATTCTGGCCACTTATGGCTTCTTCAAATACCTCGGTATATTCGCATCCATTGGCATTTAATGTGATCTGCGGTATTTCAGGGATCTCATCACAGCTTACCAGGATATCTGAGGGAAAATCACTTTCGCTATCATTGTCGTTGATGGCTCCAGTTGCCTGGGGTGTCAGGATTGGGATCAACGGAGAGGAAATATTCAAAAGGTCAACAACATAGTCCTCCATATCTTCAACAATCACATCGTCAATGATCGGAATTGTAATCTCATAAGCTTCTCCGTCATTACCGACAAAGGATAATGTTCCATTTGCAGCGGTGAAATCGACAGGTGCCTGGGCGCTGCCATTGGCCGTTGCGTAATCCAGCGTAAATCCTCCCTGTACATCACCGGAGAGTCTCACGGTAAAGGTAGCTGTACCGGCATCTTCGTTTACAGTAACAGAGGTAGCATCAAAGCTTACTCCGGCACCGTCTCCATCGTTATCCAGGATCGTACCTGTCGCCTGGGGCGTTAGGATCGTGATCAGGGAAGTAGACAGACCCGAGAGGTCTACCAGGAAA
>JAOTYW010000056.1 GCA_029861705.1 Flavobacteriaceae bacterium | reverse complement strand
GATGGGCTTCAAGATGAAGTATTTTGACAACTCTTCAATCGGGGTACTGGTCACAAGATCTGTTGCCGATATGCAACGTATTGGAGAAATATTTTCCCAGGGCTTTTTTGTTATTGTAGCCGATCTCCTAAAAATGCTCGTAGTGGCCGCAGTCATGCTTGTGATCAATTGGCGGTTAGCCCTTATTGTTTTCGCGATTATGCCAGTTATTCTATACGCGACACGCGTCTTTCAACAGGCAATGAAAAAAGCATTTATTGAGGTGAGAGCCCAGGTGTCCAGTCTGAATTCCTTTGTACAGGAACGTATTGGAGGCATGAAGATCGTACAGTTATTTACCCGGGAATCCCTGGAAAGTGAAAAATTCCGAAAGATAAATGCCAGGCATCAGGACGCCTGGTTAAAAACTGTCTGGTATAACTCCTTCTTCTTTCCCATCGCCGATATTGTCTCTTCTATTACCGTAGGTTTGATCGTTTGGTATGGGGGCCTGCAGAACGTAAGCCAGGTAAATGCCGATGAATACGGGACCATATTTGCGTTTATCCTGCTTTCCGGCATGCTTTTTCGCCCACTCAGACAGATTGCTGATAAGTTCAATACCCTGCAAATGGGGATGGTTGCTGCCAATCGCGTCTTTAAAATACTAGATACTGAAAGTAACATAGCTGATACTGGTGACGTAGCCAGAGCAGATGTAAAAGGCAATATCGAATTTGATGCGGTTAGATTTGGATATATTGAAGAAGAAGAAGTCCTCCATGGGGTGAGTTTTAAGGCAACAGCCGGGGAGACAGTTGCTATTGTAGGTGCTACCGGGGCGGGCAAATCTACCATCATAAATTTATTGAACCGTTTCTATGAGATCAACTCAGGATCAATTCGTATAGACGGTATTCCCATACAGGATTTTACTTTGGCTTCCCTCCGAAAAAGGATCGCTGTGGTTTTACAGGATGTTTTCCTTTTTGCTGATACGATAGAAAATAACATTTCCCTTAGAAACCCGAAAATCACGCGAGAGCAGATCATCGAGGCAGCAAAACAGATTGGTGTACACGAGTTTATTGAAAGCCTTCCAGGTGGGTATACCTACAACGTAAAAGAACGCGGGACCATGCTCTCAAGCGGACAACGACAACTCATTGCCTTCTTACGCGCCTATGTGAGCAACCCGAGTATCCTGGTGCTGGACGAAGCCACTTCTTCGGTGGATAGTTATTCAGAACGACTCATACAAGGGGCAACGGAACAAATCACCAAGGGACGTACTTCTATCATTATTGCACACCGTCTTGCTACTATAAAGAAAGCAGATAATATCCTTGTAATGGATGCCGGGAAGATCGTAGAATCAGGGACCCATCGTGAACTTCTCAAACAAGGAGGTTACTACACTAAATTGTATGAAGCCCAGTTTATGGCAGAAGAGGTCGCTTGATTCATATTCTTAAAATCCTCTATTGTGATCGTGCCGGTCGCAAACAGTACTATGTAAAGAAAGATGATTATACCTATGTAGCCTATGATCAAAAGGCCCAAAAATGCGATCATTCTGGCTATAAAACTTCCCCAATTATAGCGGTTGAGCATTTGAATTATATAAATGATCAAGGCAACCATAAAAACCGAAGATATTAAGGACCATATCATATAACCTTGAGGATAAAAATATAAAATGGCGAATGAGAATGGGAAAGTTAGCAGGCTTAATTGGGCCTGTGCATAGGTGATCACTACTGTATACTCAGTCAGGTTATAGCCATTCTTATTAAAAGTGAGCCAGCCGGCAATTGCAAAAACCGGAACGAATAACAGGAAGAGCAAGGAATAATATTCATTGGTGAAGGTCATGACTTTTTGATTGAAATTCTGGACGCCTTCCGGATTTGCACCTGTGTTGAACATATTGAGATCTATATAACCCATTTTTTGTTGCATGACTAAGATTATAAATCCGGAAAGCGTAATAGCAATCGTCATGAAAGCGATCGGGTTCATGTACTTTTTTCGTAAGCCGGTGATATAGCCGTGGATCACATCCCTGGGATCGGTAAAAAGTGTGATAATAGTCCTTAAAAAGGAATTGTCAATATTGAAATAGGACTCAATAATAAAGCTAAACAGATTTTTTAAACTCAACCTGTTCCTGATTACTCTTGCCCCGCATTTCTCGCAATAAAAAACCATATCCGAGAGGAGGTTCTTGCAATTCTTACATTCCATTAATCTAATTCGGTTTTTAGCATTTCGGAAAGTGCTCCCAAATCTTTAAAAGGCACAAATTGTCCGCCTTTTAAATAAGAGATCTGTCCAGTCTCTTCACTTACGACAAGGGCGAGAGCGTCTGTTTTTTCTGTAATCCCGGCAGCTGCCCTGTGGCGCAAACCATAACGCAGGGGGATGTTGCGTTCATTGGAAATAGGCAGAATAACACGCGTAGCAGTGATCGAATTTCTTTCAATGATCGCAGCTCCATCGTGCAAGGGGCTATTCTTAAAAAATATGCTTTCCAAAATAGGTCCGTTCACCTCCAGATTCATCGTATCCCCTGTGGCTTTAAATGTATCCAGTGAATTATTTTTTTTAAAGACCAGGATGGCGCCTGTCTTGCTCTTCGCCATTTTGTCGCAGGCCGTGAGTATTGCATCAATATCGGTTACTACACCAAAACCATCTTGTTTTATCAGGTTAAACCGTTTGGCAAATTTTTTCTTATCGAGGTTTGTCGTTCCTATCATTAATAAGAATTGACGGAGCTCCTGCTGAAAAACAATGATTAAGGCGATTAGACCAACAGACATAAAGCCACCAACCATACTGCTGATCATTTTCATATCTAAAATCTGGGTCAGTTTCCAAAAGCCCCAAACGATTACAATGCCAATAAAAATGTTGATAGCTACTGTGCCCCGAACCAGCTTGTAGATGTAGTAGAGCAACACGGCGACAAGAAAAATATCGATGAAGTCGGTTACTTTAAATTCGAGGAAGTCTAAAAATTCCAACTTAGGGTGTTTTTGTAAAATTAGAAAAAATCACGCTAGGTTGTGCTTAGCGACTTTTTTCAGTTGTTCATATAGTGCAATACATTCCATGGCTTCCTTTACATCGTGTACCCTCAAAATACTGGCGCCCCTTTCTAATGCGCTCATATGCAGTGCAGTTGTTCCGTTCAATGCCTCATTAGGAGATCCGCCCAGCGATTTATAGATCATGGACTTTCTGCTGACTCCTACGAGTACCGGAACCTCCAGTGTTTGAAATAAACCCAGTTGATCCAGGAGTTCAAAATTTTGCTCCGTGGTTTTTGCGAAACCGAATCCAGGATCTATGATCAGATCATTAATACCCAACGATCTTGCTGCTGCTATTTGTTCTGAAAAATAGAAAAGTATCTCTTCAACCAAATTCTCATAGCTGGCATGTGCCGTCATAGTTTGTGGAGTCCCCTTCATATGCATCATTATGACAGGCACCTGATACTGGGCAACAAGTGGGAGCATTTTTGGATCGGCATGACAGCCAGAAATATCGTTTATCATCGAAGCCCCCAGGTCAAGGGCGGTCCGGACTACTTCACTCCTGAAGCTATCTATAGAGATGAGGACTCCCGGAAAGTGTGTGATCAGCGATTTTACTACAGGGATAACCCGGTCCAGTTCTTCCTCTATAGAGATATGTTCGGCATTAGGTCGGCTACTGTACCCTCCAATATCGATAAAACTAGCCCCAGCTTCGAGCATATTTCCAGCATGGGCGAGCCATTTTCTTTCTAGAGTATACTTCCCTCCATCGTGGAATGAATCCGGAGTTACGTTTAAGATCCCCATTACACATGGAGTAGACAGATCGATAAGATTCCCCAGGCAATTAAGTGATTTGTGGGTTTGTATCATAGGAATGAATATGGTATCTACGGTGCTGGTAAAATACTCGCGCAAACTTTGACCGTTCCGTATTTTTGGGCGAAATTTACGGAAATTTCAAGGATCGAATGAATCATACCTCCACTCAATTCGACGCAGTGATTGCCAGATGCCGGGAGCTCTTTGTAAAAAAGATGCAGGACTATGGCAGCGCCTGGCGCATCCTAAGACTTCCCTCATTAACGGATCAGATCTTTATTAAGGCTCAACGCATTCGCAGTCTTCAGGAGAAATCTGAAAGACGCGTAGACGAGGGGGAGGTTTCTGAGTTTATGGGCATCATTAATTACTCCATCATGGCTTTGATACAGTTGGAATTAGGCGTTGTGGAGCAGCCTGATATTGAAACTGAAGAGGCAGCTAAATTATTTGATAAACAGGCGACCATTGCGAAGCAACTGATGGAGGATAAGAATCACGATTACGGCGAGGCCTGGCGGGATCTGCGCATCAGCTCCTTAACAGATCTGATCCTGCAAAAACTATTGCGGGTAAAACAAATAGAGGATAACCAGGGAAAGACCCTGGTAAGTGAAGGCATTGAAGCCAATTACCTGGATATGATCAATTATGCTGTTTTTGCCATGATCCATATTAATGAACCGCTACCTCAAGACCAAAAAACTCCCTGATACATGAAGCATCTTATTACGCTGTTCCGAATACTAGTTGGAGCCTTGTTTATTTTTAGTGGCCTGATCAAACTGAATGATCCTGTGGGATTCGCTTTTAAGCTTGAAGAATATTTCAGTCCGGCTGTATTTGATATTTCTTTTCTGATGCCTTTAGCCCTGGCAATATCTATAATAATTGTTATTGCCGAAGTATTACTTGGCCTGGCTTTGCTACTCGGCTACAAGACTAAACTTACATTGTGGCTCTTATTGGGAATGATTGTCTTTTTTACCTTCCTTACTTTTTACTCCGCTTATTTCAATAAAGTCACGGATTGCGGTTGTTTTGGTGATGCCATTAAACTTACTCCCTGGGAATCCTTTACAAAAGATGTCATTCTATTGGTCATGATTTTGATTCTATGGCGGGGTAGGCAATGGATCACCCCCATATTAGAAGGCAGAAAAAGAACATGGATCATGGGTATTGCTCTTGCCCTATGTGCCTGGTTTGCCTATCATGTTTATAATCACTTACCATCTATTGATTTCAGAGCCTATAAAGTTGGGGTGAATATTGTAGAAGGGATGGGCATCCCGGAGGATGCACCTAAAGCGATCTACGAGTACGCCTGGAAATTTGATATTAATGGAGAAGAAAAAGTAATCGTTACCCAGGGAGATTATCCCCAGGTAGATGGAGAATTTATCGATGTTGAGACAACGGAGATACAAAAGGGATATGAACCCCCGATTCACGATTTTACCATAGAACAATCTGGTAATGATCAGGCATCCATACTTCTTAAGGAACCAAAATTGGCCATGATCATTGCCTATGACCTCAGTCAGAGTGAGTCAGCCGGATTTTCTAAATTACCTGAAGTGATCAAAAAGGCTGAAGGAGCAGGCTTTAAAGTGATTGCTATGTCGGCTTCTTCTGAAGAACAGGCAGCAGCTTTAAGTGCCCGATATTCCTTAACGGTTCCTTTTTATTTTACAGACGCCACCACCTTAAAAACTATTATCCGTTCCAATCCGGGTGTCGTCTTACTGAAAGATGGGACAATTGTTCAAAAAGAACATTATAACGATTTAGATAACCTTCAATTTGACTAACCTATGAGATCGATGATTGTTGCAGGAAACTGGAAAATGAATAAGAATGCCACTGAAACGGCAGAATTGATACGTGCTGTTGCCGCGGATATGGGAAATACCGATACGCGCGTAATGGTCGCCCCTCCCTCTATTAATTTAGCTGTCGCGGCAGATGCAGCAAAGAACACAAACATTAAGGTAGCTGCACAGAATATGCATTTTGCTGAAAGCGGAGCATTTACAGGAGAGATCTCTGCATCTATGTTATTGCATCTTGGTATAGACCATGTGATACTTGGTCATTCTGAGCGCCGCTCCATTTTTGGTGAAACGGATGAGTTATTGGCTAAAAAAGTGGATGCAGCCCTGGCAAACAACATGACGATCATCTTTTGCTTCGGTGAGGAACTTCATGATCGAAAAAATGATATTCATTTTGAGGTTGTTAAAAATCAACTAACTGAAGGCTTATTCCACCTGGACTCCAAGAGTTGGCAAAATATCATTTTAGCCTATGAGCCAGTGTGGGCGATTGGCACCGGGGAAACCGCCAGTCCGGAACAGGCACAGGAAATGCACGCTTTTATACGAAAAACGCTGACGGACAAGTACGACGCTGCACTTGCCGAGAATATTTCTATCCTTTATGGAGGAAGCGTAAAACCGGGGAATGCTAAAGATATTTTCTCAAAACCGGATGTTGACGGCGGACTAATTGGAGGGGCGGCCCTGAAGGCGGATGACTTCCTGGCAATAGTCAGGAGCGCATAGGAACTATGTCTGCTGCTTATCGCGAAGTTTCATTTAGCATTCGTCCATTGGATCCCGCCAGGGAGATCCTTATTGCAGAATTATCTCAGCTGCCTTATGAGAGTTTTCTTGAAACAGAAAATGGCCTGAAGGCATATATCAGGGAAGCAGATTTTGACATTGCATCGCTACAAGAGCTCAACATACTTACATTTGGGAAGTCTCAAATTGACTATGTCACCCGGATCATCCCTGAAGAGAACTGGAATGCAAAATGGGAGGCTGATTTTGACCCGATCCTGGTAGATGGGCTATGTCTGGTACGGGCTCCTTTTCACGAAACTCAGGATGTGGCTTATGAGATCGTGATCATGCCAAAAATGAGTTTTGGGACCGGGCATCACGAGACCACGTTTCTTATGATACGACAAATGCTCCAACTGGATTTAATTGGAAAAAACGTACTTGACATGGGTTGTGGTACGGGGGTATTAGCCATATTGGCGTGTAAAATGGGCGCGAAGAAGGTGAGGGCCATAGATATTGATGAATGGAGTTATACCAATTCCTTTGAGAACGCCAAGAGCAATGATTGCAATGGAATTGAGATTGAGCAAGGAGATGTGGAGCTGCTCAAGGGCCCGGAAAGCTATGATATCATCCTGGCCAATATTAATCGGAATGTGCTATTGTCGGATATTCCCAACTATGTTAATCGACTTAACAAAGACGGTCTCTTGCTCCTAAGCGGATTTTTTACGGAAGATCTGGAGCAGATCACTTCCGTCTGCGCGAAGACCGGACTTCGACTGGAAAATTTTCAGGAAAAAAACAATTGGGTTTCAGCAAAATATGTATTTTAGACCATAGCAATATCCGTACGATGAGCTCCAAAGAAAAGGTATCGGAAGAAGTATTGCTCGAAGAGCAACAAGTAACCGTCAATGAGATCGTTCTCTTTAATGACGATGTCAATACGTTTGAACACGTCATTGACACCCTGGTCGATGTGTGCGAACATACACCTGAACAAGCAGAGCAGTGCTCGCTGATCGTGCACTACAATGGTAAGTGTACAGTGAAAACCGGCGAATATAACGATCTTAAACCCCGCTGTACACGGCTGCTCCAGGCCGGCTTGAATGCCGAGATCGTCTAGTTACTTTTTTTCTTTTGTAAAAAGGACACACCTTACTTTTACCTATATTACAGACTTCTAAGAAAAGAAGCGATCATTTGATCCTTATGTTTATATAGTACTGTTTCTTAACTAAATTGGAACCAAACCAAAACAAGGCCATGGGAGATACCACCACCACTATAAAAATGAACAAGTCCTATACCGTACTTATCAGTTTGATCGTAGCCTTGGGCGGATTCTTATTAGGGTTTGACAGTGCTGTGATTTCAGGGGCAGTGAAGGGCATTACCGTTTATTTTGATATGACTGAATGGATGCTTGGATTTTCCGTAGGCTGTGTTGTTTTTGGTGCCATGGCGGGGAATTTGCTTGCAGGCCCTATGGCAGAGAAATATGGGCGTAAAAGCGTCCTAATCATTGTCGCAGCCTTATTTACGGTCTCTGCAAGCTGGTCGGCCATGGCCACTGGTTATATTGAGTTTATCACTGCCAGGATCATAGGGGGTATCGGCATTGGAGGAGCTATTTTAATTGCGCCTATTTATATTGCAGAAATTGCCCCTCCCAAACTTCGCGGGAGCCTGGTTTCATTTAACCAATTGAACATAGTCATCGGTATTTCGGTGGCGTATTTTTCCAATTATTTCCTGGTCAATATAGAAGGGGAAAGCTGGCGTTGGATGCTGGGTGTAGAAGCCATTCCTGCCCTGATCTATTTCCTCGCATTGTTTACGGTACCTAAAAGTCCACGCTGGTTGATCCAGAAGCTCAACAACATTCCATTGGCGAGAAAGATACTGACAAAGATCGGTGGTGAAGCATATGCTGAGATCACTATTGAAGAGATCAAAAGAGGTATTTCAGTCAAAGAGGAGAAGAGTAAACTTTCCGATATTTTTCAGAGTAAATATGCAACGATCATGATCATTGCATTTGGCATTGCCTTTTTTCAGCAGATCACAGGGATCAATGCGATATTTTATTACGCCCCGACCATATTTGAACAAGCAGGTGGAAGTACGGATTCCTCTTTCCTGCAGGCCATTGTTGTAGGCCTCACCAACCTGGCTTTTACTTTAGTGGCTATCTGGCTGATCGATAAATTAGGCAGAAAACCTTTATTACTTATTGGGACTACATGTATGACCATTGCGCTTGCTATGGCCACATGGGCGTTTAATAGTGCTACCTATGATTTTAATGAAGATACACTTGGAAAAATGAGTAATGAGGCTTCAAGATCGGCCCTTTCAGATCTTAAGGGAAAATCATTTGACGGACAGACAGCCTTGTTTACTGAGGTTGAGACCCGATTATCGGAAGAGCAATTTCTGGATTTCAAAAGGAATCAGATCACTAATTTTATCCAGATCAATGCGACGTTGGTTCTAATAGCCATCTTGTTATATGTTGCCTCCTTTGCTATTTCACTTGGACCCGTCATGTGGACCTTATTTTCGGAGGTATTCCCGGCTAATATTAAAGGGATAGCCATATCAGCTGTTGGATTCTTTAATTCGCTAATAAGCTTTTCCGTTACCCAGGTTTTCCCATGGGAATTATCGAATCTAGGGCCTACTATGACTTTTGCCATTTATGCGCTCTTATCGCTTCTAGCTGTCTTCTTTGTGAAGAGGTTTGTCATTGAGACCAAGGGAAAGACCCTGGAAGAAGTTCAGGAGGTACTTGTTCGAAAATAGTAAATTGTATAGGTATGTATTTAAAATTAGCCGGGGTATACCCATATTGGCTATTGTAAAATACTACCGGTGTAGTGATTCAAAATTTTAATTTTTCATCAGCATCCCAGATACCCCAATACGCACCTACATCTCCTTCGGAGCCTACTTTCCAGGATTCATCAAATGATGAAAAGTAGAAGATTTCAATTTCTTCCTCTGCCGACCATTTTTGTGAATTGATGAAATATTTCAGTGCATTTTCAAAGGACGGATATGCGCCATCCAGATTAGTTCCCTGACTCGGCCATCCTGTTTCTGAAATGATAACTTTCTTTCCGCTTCCGGCACGTAAAGCCTGCTGATACATATCTTTCATATACAATAAAGAATAATCCAGATCGCACCCTTCCCAATAAGGATAACAATTAGCTAATATTACATCACAGGCTTCAGTTATTCTTGGGCGTTCCCTGAACTCGTAATAGGCATCAACATAGCCTACAGGAATATCAGGAATCGCTTTTTTGACCTGATATATAAAATCTAATAGTTCGTCTTCCGTCAAATCACCTCGATACATAACTTCGTTGCCAACAGCAGCAATATCAATATATCCCTCTTTAGCTAACTCAATAAGATTTTCAACTTCTTTCTTATTGATATCTGGATCGTCTCCTAACCAGGCTCCCACAAGGGTTTTTATGCCGTACTCCCTGGCAATTCTTGGAATTGCTTCATTACCATCTGTACAGGAAAAAGAACGTATCCATTTGGTATAGGGTTTAATTATTTCCATCCTCCTCCTGATCTGAGCCTCAGAAATTTGTTCTCCTGGTTTTTGTCCTTCTTCATAAGGGCTGAAGCATAGGCCATGCATACCATCTTCCAATACCGCTCTAAAAAGCTCCTTCAATTCCTCTGTGGTCTTGCCTGCATAGTCCAGCGAAGCCAGTGCCAGATGTTTTTCCTTTCTAAATGACATAATACTCCTTATATAATTTATTTATAATTCTCCTCTTCTTTTTACCAACTCTGCTTTAATTTCCCTAGCTCTTTTTTCTGATAACGAATATTTCCACATTACCCAAATAGCCAGGGCAGCGGTTGCAGACGGAACAATTATATCTGCGATCCTAAGCCTATTCATGGTTTCTAGCGTTTGTTCCGTAAGATTTGGATCAAATCCTACGAGCTTTAAAATTAATCCACCCAGAACAAGAGCAATTGCCTGTCCCAATTTAACCATCCACCAATAAATGGCACCAAAAGTACCTTCCTTTCTTGGCATGCCATTTTCTAACTCATCCAGATCACAAACATCTGCCGTCATTGACATCATCAAAGTAAATAACCCTCCCATACCGAAAGCAAATAACGGAATTGGTGCAAAGATGAGCCATGGGATATCACTACCGGGATCTATGGAAAACCAGGACATTCCTATATTATCCAACACAGGATTCAGTGATTCGAAGATTGAGCCAACAGCTGAGTTCAATCCCTTCCCTAAACCTGTCTGGTTAAATTTACTGTTGAGTTCTATGTCAAAGCCCCACCATTTTAGAATGTAGCCTACAATGGATAGCGCCGTAGAGATGATAAAGGCATTTTTCTTTCCCCATTTATTTGCCATTTTTGAAATAATGGGGATTACAATAAAGGCCGTTATCATGGCATTGATGGAATTGAACCATGCCGGCCATGTACCTGCTATCTCATAACTTCCATTGTAGATATAGAATACTATAATGAAGACACCGAATGCAGCTACGAGCTGAAATCCATTAAATACTAAAAAAGTAGCTCCACATAACTTCATAAAGGGTTTGTTCTTAGACACTTGAATAATCCCCTTAAACAGATCTTTCATGTTTGTAGCTAGGGTTTTGAAATTGATCTCTTTTCGGTTCTCCATGTGTTCAGAATCAATACCCTTGCAAAATAATGCGGGTAGAATTCCAAATAATACGCACATTGCACCTACAATAAGTGCCATTGTACGCACGCCCTCCGTTTGAGTGTTAAAAGTATCTGAGTCTGGAATTATTACATACAACCAGGGCACGATCATCCAGGCAACCTGTCCCATGCTATTTGCAAAACTCATTATCCTGGTCCTTTCATTATAATCAGATGTTAATTCATAGCCGAGACCTACTAAAGGTGTAGCAAACATTGTATTCCCGACAAGGAATAGAATTTGAAGCACCATGACATGCCAAATGATATACGTCTGTGATGCGTTATCATCGAGTTGCCACATCAAAAAGAAAAGAATACCACTAATGAGCGCCCCTAAAAATATATAGGGTCTCCTTCTACCGTACCTGGATTTCGTATTGTCTGAAATAAAACCCATTATCGGGTCGGTAATGGCATCGAATATTCTGGGTAAGCCTCCCAGCAGCCCAGACCATAAGGGGTCTACTCCCCATGCCGTAAGTAAAAAGAATTGGATAAAGACCTGTAGCGTTCCCGGTAATATGTTCAGTATAAAATGGCCTGCTCCAAAGGCAGCTTTTTCTCCAATAGGGACCTTATCTTTCGAAAGTGTCTTTACTTGATTCATAATTATTTTGATTGGTTCGTTCTATTATTTGATTATTATAGTCTGTATGGCCTGTGCATTTATCTTCAATCCTGTATTTTGTTCACCCAGGGAAAGTGCAATTTCCCTGGCCTCCATTCCTTGGTTTAGTAATACTAGTACTATTGAACCATCTGGGTTTTTGGCCGCTGTAGCCAGCAGGGCATCGTCAGTGATCTCAAAATCGATCCGTTTGGCACCTGGTCGGATATACCTGCTGAAATGTGATAGGGTATAATAGAGAGGGGTAAAGTAAGTTTCGTCTTGTTCAGGATCTACGATGACGGGTGCCACACACCAGTTTTTAAACCAATTAGGACCTCCTTGACGGTCCAAAACCATATTCCAGTCTACCCATCCATCGACCCAGTTGTTCATACACCCTATGATATCCCGGGCATACCGGTAGACCGGTACATATTTGGGATGCATCGGCTTATCTGCCTCCGGTGCCCAATCAAATCCCCAGTCTGTCGCTTCTTTAGACCAATACCATTTATCATCTTGCCATTTTGGAACTTCGGCATCTACACAAGCTTCAGATTGGATCAAATGTTTATCCGGAGCTTTCTCGTGCGCATACTGCAAGGCATCAGGAAACACTTCAAAAGTACTTGCATACCAATGAATGGCTGTACCGGAAAAGTATTTTGATGCGGCTTCGTCCTTATACATTGCATCTACCCAATGGGCTAAATGTTCACGGTTTTGATCGTAGCCCAATATCTTGAGATGACCTTTGCCATTAGATTCTAATGAAGGGCCCAGGAAATTTTGGACAAAATGGGTCATTTCTTCTGCAGAAAAATGCATGCTTTCCCAGTTGTTGCCATTTCCAAGGGGTTCGTTTTCTACGGTAAGGCCCCAAATATCAATGCCCTCAGATTTATAGGCATCAACATATTTTGAAAAAAACAAGGCCCATGTGTCATAGTATTTTGGCAAGAGTTTACCACCCACCCAATCCTTATTGTCCTTCATCCAGGGAGGAGCTGTCCATGGGGATGAAATGATCTTGAACCCATCTTCAGAAGCAGCCATTGCATCTTTGATAAAAGGAATGATGTCATCCTTGTCTTCTTCGATCGAAAAATGTTCCAATTCCATGTCATCCTCAACTGCGGCATATGAATAGTTGCTAAGAGAAAAATCACAGGAATTGATGTGGGTTCTGGTTAGGGAATACCGGGCACCATCAGGTCCAAAATAGGCATCTATTATTTTCTTGCGGTTTTCCGGACCAAGTTGGTTCAACAAATATGCCGATGATTCTGTAAAAGAACCGCCGAAACCGGTTATCGTCTGAAACTCTTTTTCAGGTAATAATTTAATTTGGGAGTCAGCATTCCCTCCAACTCCCTGCGTAATGGGTGTTAGTTTATTACCCCCGGCCGAAGTTTCAAATACCTCGACCACTAAGTTGTTCTGAGAAGTACA
>JAOTYW010000055.1 GCA_029861705.1 Flavobacteriaceae bacterium | reverse complement strand
ATCATTTGAAGGGGGTCTGTAACGGCAATGCCGCTTCTTTTCTCCCCATAATCCAGCGCTAATATTCTTCCTTCGCTCATTTTTCTGCAAAAGTAAGGGAATTAAGGCAAACAATTCCCGCTTTCCTTGCCTGCAATTCTCTCATGCCAACTATCTTTGTGCAAAAGAAATGCCATGACCGAATTACGGGATAAAATTGAAGCCGCCTGGGACGACAGAAGCCTGTTGAAAGAAGCTGAAACACAGCATACCATACGGAAAGTGATCGACCTGATAGATGAAGGGGAATTGCGCTGTGCCCAACCAATAAATGGAGATTGGCAGATCAATGAATGGGTCAAAAAAGCAGTAGTGCTCTACTTCCCCATCCAGAAAATGACGGTTTTAGAGGCTGGTATTTTTGAATATCACGACAAGATCCCGCTTAAGCGAGGCTACAAGGCAAAGAATATCCGGGTAGTACCACATGCCGTCGCCAGGCATGGCTCCTATATTTCGTCAGGTACTATATTAATGCCTTCCTATGTGAACATAGGCGCCTATGTAGATGAGGGAACCATGGTAGATACCTGGGCTACTGTCGGCAGTTGTGCCCAGATAGGTAAAAATGTCCACTTGAGTGGCGGAGTTGGTATAGGAGGGGTATTAGAACCCCTGCAAGCAGCGCCTGTTATCATTGAGGACAATGCCTTTGTTGGGAGCCGGTCAATTGTTGTAGAGGGCGTTCGGGTAGAGAAAGAAGCGGTTTTAGGGGCCAACGTTGTGCTTACGGCCAGCACCCGCATCATTGATGTCACAGGCCCGGAACCCAGGGAAATGAAAGGTAGGGTTCCGGCCCGTTCAGTTGTTATACCAGGGAGCTATGCAAAGAAATTTCCTGCCGGAGAATACCAGGTACCATGTGCGCTGATCATCGGAAAAAGGAAAGAGAGCACAGACAAAAAAACCTCCCTGAACCAAGCTTTAAGAGACCATGACGTATCGGTCTGAAAGGTGCAAAATACTGCGCTCTTATAATTTTTTGAGAAAAAAGAAGTTATAGAATTGTGTACTTTTGCGCGACTATTGCGCATACTAACAAAAATTAATGTCAAATAATTACCCCAAAATATCTGCCCTCATAATTACCTATAATGAAATGGGCTATATAGAACGCTGTTTAGACAGCATTCAATTTGCCGATGAGATCATCGTTGTAGATAGCTACAGTACGGATGGTACCTATGAATATTTGCTATCCCGACCTGATGTCAGGGTAATTCAACATCCCTTCAGTAATTTCACCCGCCAAAAATCCTTTGCCCTTTCACAGGCTTCAAATGACTGGATCCTTTTCTTGGATGCAGATGAAGTGGTTTCTGAATCCTTACAGCAGGAGATGATAGAAACTTTAGCTGCCGGCACTGCGCATGCAGCCTTCTGGTTCTATCGTCAATTCATGTTCAAGGATGAGCGCTTAGATTTTAGCGGATGGCAAACAGATAAGAATCACCGTCTCTTTAGGAAAAGCAAGGCGCATTATTGCGATTCCCGAATTGTACATGAGATCCTCAACGTAGACGGTACAAGCGGCTACTTAAAAGAGAAACTGACGCACTTCTGTTACAAGAATTTTGCCGATTACAAAGGTAAAATGCTTAAATATGGCCAAATGAAGGCCAAAGAGTCCTTTTATAAAGAGATCAAGTTCAACTACCTGGCCCTGTGGCTAAAGCCGGCCTGGAAGTTCTTTAATCATTATTTCCTGCGCCTTGGCTTCCTGGATGGGAAGAAAGGGATGGTTGTCTGCTATCTGAACGCTCTTAGTGATCTGGAGCGCTACAGGGAATTAAAGCGATTAGAAAAAAAGAACGAACTCGCCTACTACTTAGTGATGCCATAAGGCGTCCACAATAGTCTTTTCTTACGGGTTTCTTTGCGTATCGCCTGGTTCTTTGCGATCGATTCCGGTGTTTTATACCCTCGTTTGTGATCTAAATGCACACAGACTGCACTGTACCGCAGTTGTTTTGATTTGATCCCGAGATTGAATAATCGTTCGCCTAATTCCCGATCCTGACCCCCGTACTGCATCCGCTCGTCAAAACCGTTGACCTTGACAATATCTTTCTTCCAACCTGAGGAATTATGTCCATTCCAACTGGCATTGGTCGGGGTGAACGTATTGAATAATTTCGACATAAATTCGTTGGCTGTAAGCTTATTGTTCTTAAAGGTTTTTGGGATGCCTTTTTCCTTGAGCCACTGTATGTTGAAACACTTTTGTTTTTCAATATCTTCCCGGGTGATCATTTCCGAAATATTCATAGGTAGCATATAGTAGCCACCGGAGATAAAATAGCCGGGGGCTTTATTGATATTATGCACCAGCACAAAGTCTTCCCGCGGAATGCAATCTCCATCCGTCATGATGATATAATCGGCACGGCAGGCTTCGATCGCTTTATTAAGTATACGTGACTTCTGGAAACCGTCGTCTTCCTGCCAGACATGCACAATAGGATAGCCTACTTCATCCTGCATTTTTTCCAGCAATTCTTTAGTATTTGGACCAGAACCATCATCTGCAATAACCAGCTCAAAATCCTTGAATGTCTGATAGTTAAATCCCCATAAAACCTTTTGAAGCCAGGCTTCGGAATTATAGGTGCTAACAATGATCGAAATTTTAGGTGTCTCCATGAATCTCCGTGTACGAAGGACAAAAATACGAAAGTCATAAAAGTATATCTTTGTGGGCGGTTTTACCAAATATCCTGCTGATTTGAAGCGATTCGTATACGGTATCCTGAAAAAGTTCAAATTCCTGCCTCCGGCCTGGTATGTGGGTATCTACTATGAATACTATACCGGCAAGAAATTGAACCTGGAAAACCCTGTTGAATTCAATGAAAAGATCCAATGGCTTAAAGTGTATTACAAACCGGAGATCCTGACCCAGTTAGTAGACAAATATTGCGTACGTGAATACGTAAAAGAAAAGTTAAATGAAGATTATCTAAATACCTTATTATCTGTATATTACAAAGCTAGCGATGTAAATTTTGAGACCTTGCCGGAGCGCTATGTTATAAAAGGCGCACATGGTTATAATTTTAACCTCCTGGTAAAAGATAAATCCAAACTCAATAAAACAAAAGCCCGCTATCTGATGCATAAATGGATGTCCAGGAATCAATACTATCGCGGGGGACTGGAATGGGCATATAAAAATGTGCAACCTAAGCTTATTGCAGAGCAATTTTTAGAAGAAAAAGGGAAGTCGGTTTTAGATGATTATAAGTTCTATTGTTTTAACGGGAAACCCAAATTTTTGCAGGTTGATATGGGTCGGGGCCGGGAAGATGTCAAAGCCTTTTATGATATGGATTGGAAAAAGCTGCCGTTCACCAAAGGAATTGGCTCGGAATATAAAGGAGAAGTTAGCAAGCCTGAAAATTTTGACGTCATGATAAATGCCGTTAAAAAATTAGCCGCAGGCTTTCCTTTTGTACGCGTAGATTTCTACAATATTGAAGGCAAGATCCTCTTTGGGGAAATGACATTTTATCCCGGGGATGGGCGACAGGAATTTTATCCGGATGAGTACAATAAAATCATCGGAGATTACCTCACCTTACCAAAGCTCAATGGCAAGAAATTTACCACGGCCTATCCGTGTTGATCAATGAATGAATTAATATCAGAAATAACGAAAGCATTAGCTGTTTTGGAGTTGGGCGGACTCATCCTCTACCCAACCGATACGGTCTGGGGAATTGGCTGCGATGCCACGAATCCTGAGGCGGTCAAAAAAGTCTATGCTTTAAAGCGGCGGGACGACTCAAAAGCCCTGATCTGCCTGGTGGGAAATGATGCCATGCTGGAGAAGTATATCGAATCGGTACCTGAAACGGCCTGGGATATTATTGACCTGGCGGCTAGGCCCACGACTATTGTCTACGACCGGCCAAAAGGCCTGGCAAAAAACCTTATATCAGATGATAATACGATTGCGATTCGCGTGGCCTCAGATCCTTTTTGTAAACAATTGATCAGGCGTTTTGGTAAACCCCTGGTTTCAACTTCTGCCAATTTGGCTGAAAAGCCTACGCCCAAAAGCTTTAAAGAGGTGGATAGTGCTATTTTAAAAGGCGTGGACTATGTCGTACTTTTGGATCAGGAAAAGCGCATGGATACGCCATCGGCCATTATTAAACTGGGCAATGACGGGACTGTGCGTGTGATCCGGGAATAAAATTTGGTTTGAAGTAGGAGGTACAATGTAGGAAGTAGGAAGTTGGAAGTTGGAGGTTTGAAGTAGGAAGTTGGAAGTTAATCCTTCGACGTTCGTACTTCGTAATTCGTACTTCGCTATTCGTACCTCGTCATTCGTGCCTCGTCGTTCGTAATTCGTCATTCGTGCCTCGTCGTTCGTACCTCGCCAATTTAGAGATTTTATGAAGAAAAATACGTATAAAGATGCCTTGTCGCATCCTGTTTTTACAACAGTTGCCGAAGCTGCCAATACGCTTGGCCTGGATACCTATGTCATCGGCGGATTTGTACGGGATTTTTTGTTACAGCGCGAACAACCCACAGACATCGATTTTGTAGCTATTGGCAGTGGGATAGAGTTAGCGCAGGCGGTTGCGCAAAAAATGACCCACAAGCCCAAAGTGAAAGTGTTCAAAAATTTTGGTACGGCCATGCTGCCCTACGGAGACCTGGAATTGGAATTCGTAGGCGCCCGGAAAGAAAGTTATGATCGCGGGAGCCGGAAACCTGTGGTAGAAGATGGGACATTAGAAGACGACCAGAAACGCCGGGATTTTACGATCAATGCCCTGGCGATATCGCTTAATAAAACCGACTACGGCGTTCTACTCGATCCATTTAACGGACTGGAGGATTTGGAAAAACAGATCATCCGTACACCCCTGGAACCTGGGATCACCTATTCTGATGACCCCTTGCGCATGCTGCGTGCCATCCGTTTTGCGACCCAGCTTGATTTTGAGATCGAACTTGCAAGCTTGCAGGCCATTAGCACTCACAAAGAAAGGATACGCATCGTAAGCCCGGAACGTATTGTAGAGGAACTCCACAAGATACTCGCCTGCCCTATTCCATCAAAAGGGTTTGGAATTCTGCACAGTACCGGTCTTCTGGATATCATTTTACCCGAGCTAACTGCTCTGGAGGGCATAGATGAGATAGAGGGACAGCGGCATAAAGATAATTTCTGGCATACGCTGGAAGTGGTGGATAATATTTCAAAAGCCACGGATGATGTCTGGCTGCGCTGGGCAGCCTTATTACATGATATTGGGAAGGCCCCTACCAAAAAGTTTGACAAAAAGATTGGTTGGACGTTTCATGCACATGAATTTGTGGGCAGCAAAATGGTCTATAAATTATTTAAGCGTATGCGCATGCCTTTGAATGAAAAAATGAAG
Organism: Flavobacteriaceae bacterium; assembly: GCA_029861705.1. GTDB lineage: Bacteria > Bacteroidota > Bacteroidia > Flavobacteriales > Flavobacteriaceae > HDS-28. The sequence goes on along the minus strand of JAOTYW010000055.1, from coordinate 7,808 downwards.
TTTGTACAGAAACTGGTTCGTATGAGTTCCCGTCCGGTAATTCTGTCTGAAGATTTTGTAACCGATGCAGCTGTGCGCCGACTCGTATTTGACGCCGGTGAGGACGTAGACGATCTTATGACGTTGTGTGAAGCAGACATCACTACCAAAAATCCAAAGAGGCAAAAAAGATATTTAAGGAACTTCGATAAGGTTCGTCAAAAGATCGTAGAAGTAGAAGAACGGGATCGAATCCGAAACTTTCAACCCCCTGTAACAGGGGAGGAGATCATGGCCACTTTTGATATTCCGCCTTCTAAGGAAATTGGGATTTTAAAAGAAGCCATCAAAGAAGCTATTCTAGAAGGAGAGATTCCCAATGAGCCCAAGGCCGCTTATAACTTTATGCTTCAAAAGGCCCGTAAAATGGGGCTTCAACCTAAATAAAATTTATTAAATTCATCTGTAGAAATATCCCACTTCTTTTCCTACATCCAATTATGGGTATTTTACCACAAATTTCTTGTTTATTGGCCGTTAAAAATCATTAAAATGATCGCCAAAGCACTATAAAATATAGTGTTTTACTCATTCCAGAAAATACTTACAACAGATTTATTGGCCTTACACAACAGCTTTTGCCTTTCTCACAACAATTTCTTCTAAAAAGCCCCTTTCATCGATAGATTTGCCCATATAGACGAGATGAATAGGTTTTCTCCTACAGAATTCGTGAATAAATTTAGTAACCCATACTTAAGCCCATACCTGTATGGAAACCGGTACCCAGCGCAAGCAACACCAGCGAACCACTGACCAAAATTCAGAAAAAGAAATTACGACATATCCCCTGGCAACCCTGTCCGGGGCACTAACCATTTTTCCAAATATGAAATCAATTTACATAGCACTGTTCTTTAGTTTTTTCTCAGTTGGGCTTTTCGGTCAAACCTCCCAGGTTCAAGTCAATAATAAAAATGTCAATGATAACACTCCAAGCGAAGGAGACACTATTACTTACACAATTGAGATAGAAAACAAAGGGCCGGATAATGCGACCAATGTCCTTATGTCGGATGTCATTCCATCGGGATTGACTTTTGTAAGTGCTACAGAAGAGCAGGGAACTTATAATTCTACAACAGGTATTTGGGATGTAGGAACCTTTGCAAATGGAGATAAGCTTAATTTAACCATTGTCTGTACAGTGGATGCAGGGGCCTCCGGAAGTACAATAACGAATACAATCTCACTGGATAGTATGGATCAAACGGATCCAGATACATCCAATAATACTATTTCACGGGATATTACGGTCAATGCTCCGGATCTAACGGTTACCAAAACGGTAGACGATACAACCCCTAATGTTGGTCAAACTATTACCTATACCATCAAGGTAAATAACAATGGCGCTGCCATTGGTACTGGAATAGTCGTATCAGATATGTTACCAGCCGATGTAACTTTTGATGCTATTGCAAACATAGACCAGGGAACTTATAATTCCGGTACAGGTATTTGGGATTTAGGAACTTTAAATATCGGCCAAAGTGCTGAATTAAAAATTGATGTAATAATCAACACAGGAACAACTGGTTTTACAATTACCAATACTTCGAGTGTAGCTGCCTTGGATCAAAACGATTCTAATCCCAATGACAATTCTGCTTTTGTAGATGTTGTTGTTAATGCTCCGGATCTAACAGTTACCAAAACGGTAGATGATACAACCCCTAATGTTGGTCAAACTATTACCTATACCATCAAGGTAAATAACAATGGCGCTGCCATTGGCACTGGAATAGTCGTATCAGATATGTTACCGGCCGATGTAACTTTTGATGCTATTGCAAACATTGACCAGGGAACTTATAATTCCGGTACAGGTATTTGGGATTTAGGAACTTTAAATATCGGCCAAAGTGCAGAATTAAAAATTGATGTAATAATCAACACAGGAACAACTGGTTTTACAATTACCAATACAGCGAGTGTAGTTGCCTTGGATCAAAACGATTCTAATCCTAATGACAATTCTGCTTTCGTAGATGTAGTTGTTAATTTCCCAGATATTTTAATCACTAAGATCGTATCCGGTGGTCCCTGGAATGAAGGGCAAAACGTAACCTATACAATTAATGTAAAAAATAATGGAGATGCAGATGCTACAGGTCTTGAGATAATTGACATCATTCCTGGAGTAATGACTTATGTAAGTAACGCTCCTGATGTTGGTACTTATGATGAAGTGTCAGGAATTTGGGTAATTGGTAATTTAAACTCAGGTCAGACTGTAAATTTAGACATAGTGGCTTATCCTAATGCAGGAACCTCAGGAACAGACATTGCCAACACAGCGTCTTTGTTTGATTTAAATGAAAATGATGCAAATTTATCCAATAATTCAGGTACTGCAACGATAACAATAGCCACATCAGATCTCATATTAGAAAAATTCGTGAATGATTCTTCCCCAGATGAAGGACAAACAGTAGAATTTTCCTTGAAGATTACAAATGACGGCCCAGGTGATGCTACCGGCATTACCATAGAAGATGTATTACCTTCGGGATTAACATTCGTTGCTTTTACTTCAACTCCATCAGGTGTGTTTTCTGAAACAACAGGTACAGTTTCCTGGACTTTAGACCTTACAGATGGATCAAACCAAACACTAGATTTCACTGCTAGCGTAGATACGGGATATGCGGCTCAAACCATTACCAACTTTTCAGAAGTCACAGATTTTGATCAGGTTGATTCTGATAGATCAAGCAACAAATCTTCAGTTGATCTATTTGTAAATGGCGCCGATCTTGAAGTTACAAAAACTGTAGATAATCTGGCTCCAAATCCTGGGGATACCATTATTTATACGATTGTTATAAGAAATAACGGACCTAACCAGGCCACAAATTTAATAATAGAGGACATATTGCCAGCTGGAGTTACATATGTTTCAGAAGATTCAGGAGGCGACTATAATAGTACCATTGGTCAATGGGATATTGGAAATGTAGATGTCTATTCAGATCCTTCTGATTTGGCTACGCTGAACATAACTGCAACAGTTGATGCTGGTACTACAGGATCTTCAATAAATAATACTGCGTCTATATTTGCCGTTGATCAGGATGATTCTTTAACAGGTAATAATTCCGATTCTGCAATTATTGCCATTGGTGAAGCAGATTTGGGCCTAACAAAAACAGCCTCTGCTCCAGGTGATGGCCTTGCATATAACCCTGGAGAAACGGTCACATTTACAATTACAATTGAAAACTATGGACCACATGATGCACCCTTAGTTGAAGTCTCGGATATCTTACCCTCCACATTAACTTATTCGGGTTCAACACCTAGCGTTGGTTCTTATGACGATTCAACAGGAATTTGGACAGTGGGTACGCTCAACTTTACAAATACAGCAACATTAACCTTAACTGCTACAGTAAATTCCGGTGCAACAACAGCTGGCCAAACAATACTTAATTCTGCAACCATAAGTTCTCCTATGAACGAGCCTGTTGGTGCAACAAACCCTAATTCCGATAGTGCCAGCATTCAGGTACATGGTGCCGATTTGGCAATTACGAAAACTACTACCGCTTCTGCACCCATTGTAGAAGGTGATCCCGTAAATTATACGGTAACAGTCACAAATAATGGGCCTGACGATGCCACAAACATAGAAGTAACTGATTTTATTCCAGTAAATTTTGATTCTGCACAAACTTCTATAACAGCTTCCGAAGGATCATACAGCACCGCCACTAGCATTTGGAGTGGTATTAACTTGTTAGTAGGTGAATCAGCGACACTTAGCATTGCTGCAGTGATAATATCTGGCGGTGGAATAACAAATACGGCGAGCATTACCGCTGCCGACCAGGCAGATTCAAATCAAAATAACAATACTGCTTCTGTGTTCATTTCAGCTTTAAAGACCTTTGAAGCAGGGGCCTGTATAATTGATATGGGAGGTAGCCAAACTAATGAGGGAACCCTCAAAGTTTATGGTTTAATATACACCTTAGTAAAAGAAGCCAAGATTCCTGTTTGGTGGTCAATTAGACCTGACAAATCCTATGGGGATACAGTTGCCAAAGTAGATGAGGTTGATTTTACGGCGAACGGAGTTAACTATGTCTCAGGTGCATTCATCATAGACAGGCCATTTGTGCCAGATGCACAGGCAATAATTGATCAATGGTCATTAGACTATCCATTGTTGGCAGCTAAAATAAATTGTAATCAGCCGGCAGATTTTCAAGCCCCTATTCATACTTCTATAACTAGTTTTCCAAGATCTGTATTAGATTCTAGCAATGGCGGAATTGCAGAGAGCTTTTTCTATAATAATACTGGATTAACCAATGAGGAAATTCCTGCTGGCTCAGGTAATTACACCTTATACAGACCTGATGGAGCACCTAGTAACTTGGCAGCATGTGATGATATTTATACGATGCCTCATGCAGACCCACATGCCTGGGATCCTATTGAAATTGAAACGTATGATGCGTATGTAAAAAATGGAGGATGGGTCTGGTTAGCATGTCATGCGGTAAGTTCTCAAGAAGCCTTGGTAGATATACCCAGTATACCTGGTGGTGCGCCTCAAATGAATTATTTAAGTGTAAACGGATTGATTCCTTGGGGAGATCATGATGATGGAACATTACCCTATTCTTATAGTTTGGATCCGGGATTATATAATTCTGAGGCCGCTTCAGATCCATTTATGCAATTTATTGGCAATATTGACGCAGCACTTCAAAGTGGTTCCGAACAGATATATATTCCGGTCACCGAAGGTTGGAGATCAACGACGACTATAGCTATGTACGATCCAGACCATCCGGATATTGTGTCAGGAACTTCTCATCCATCTAATGCCGCAGCATTATTAGCTTATGGTAAAGCCTATGGAAATCCTGATTATGGTATGGTTATGTATGAAGCATCACATTCTGTAGCTTCAGGTTCAGAAGCAGAGAATGTGGGTGCAGCACGTGTTTATGGAAACTTTTGGTTACAAGCAGGCGTAGAATTTAGACCTTTGATCACTCCTACCTCAATCCCGGATGGAATCCAGGTTGGACAAACAGATACATTTTCAGCTACGGTTCAAGGACAGGTAGCGACATCCACCACCTTTACATATGAGTGGATTTCCTCTTGTTCAGGAACCTTTACCACACCCAATGCAGCCTCAACAGAATTCACCCCAGATGCAGTTACAGAACCAACAGAATGTATAATTCGCTTGGTTATTACGGACGAATGTGGAAGACAAAATTTCCTTGCAGAGACTTACATTGTCTATCCCATTACCGATTTATCCGTTACAAAAACTGCTACAGCAGATGCTGTTGCTGGAGAAACTGTAGATTATGACATTACAGTTAGCAATGTTGGTACATTTACAGGATACAGTGCAACTGTAGAAGACGCATTGCCAGCAGGAACAACTTATGTGAGTTCTACTGCTTCAGCCGGAACCTATACAGAACCAACTTGGACCATTGGAGATTTATTGCCTGGAGCCTCCGAAACATTAAGTATAACAGCTACTGTAAATAGCGATGTGGCAGATGGCTCTACAATTACCAATACAGCTACGGTAACTTCATTATCAACAGACAATAATCCAGCGAACGATTCAAGTGACGATTCAACAAATATTACAGCATTATCGGATCTGGTAACGGTTAAAACCTTATCAAGCGGTTCGGCAACTCCAGACACGGGAGATGCCATTGAATTCACCATTACAGTTAATAATGCTGGGCCCAGTGATGCCTTAGGTGTAAGTCTGACGGATCTGTTACCAGCAGGCCTAACTCTCACAGGAAACACACCTAGTTCAGGATCCTATAATCTTAGTACTGGTCTTTGGGATGGCTTTGATGTTATGGCTGGAACCAGCGAAACATTAGTACTAAGTGCATCGGTAGACGTGGATCAAGCTGGCCAAACCATACAAAATATAACGACAACTGCCGTTAGTACATCACCATTAAATCCTGATACAACAGGAGATGATTTGGAAGAAACTGTTACTGTAACAGCCGCTACAAGTACGATAACTGCCAATGATGACAATTTTAGTGCCGACGCGATCAATGGTACGACAGGGGGGAACAGCCCTACAGTCTTTACCAATGACGATGCAGACGGAACTACTCCCGCTACTAATGCATTGATTGATGATGCGACCATACAGATCACCAATGACGGCGGATTAGCCGGGGTGAGTATCAATACGGATGGCGAGATCGTAGTGCCACCGCTTGCCCCTATTGGCATGTACACGGTGACATATCAGATCTGTTTGACAGCTGATAATACGATCTGTGATACAGCCACGGTTATGCTGAATGTACAAACCATCGATGCAGTAGGTGATGATTTCACTGCGACTAAAGTAGATGGTACTACAGGTGGCACAACAGCTACAGTCTTTACCAATGATGATGCTGACGGTACCACGCCCGCTACCGATGCCCTGATCGATGACAATATTTCCATTACGAATGACGGCGGACTTACAGGTGTATCCATCAATACGGATGGAACTATAGATATGCCCGCCGGTACTACCCAGGGGGTGTACACGGTTACCTATCAGATCTGTCTCACCACAGACAATACAATCTGTGATACCGCAGATGCGACCATCGATGTACAAAGCATTGATGCAGTAGATGATGATTTCAGTGGTGGGGGCGTAAACGGTACAGCAGGAGGAACTACTCCCACGGTATTTACCAATGATAATGCCAATGGAACAAGCCCTGCCACAGATGCCCTGATCGATAATAACATCAGTATTTCAAATGATGGTGGATTAGCAGGCGTTTCGATCAATACAGATGGAAACATCGTTGTCCCTGCAGGAACTGCTGCCGGAACTTTCCTGGTAGAATATACCATTTGCCTTACATCAGTTAATACTATCTGTGATACAGCTTTTACTACCGTTAAAGTTGACCCAGGCGTCCTGGTTGCCAATGTCGATGACTTCTCCGGGGTTCCTGTCAATGGATATGACGGAGGCATAGCCGGAGATATTACTACCAATGATACCTTAAACGGTGTAGCCGTTATTGATACGGAGATCACTATCGCCCTGGATCCGGTTTCCAATACCATTGGGGCTACCGTAGATGCCAATGGTAATGTGAGCGTACCTGCAGGAACTGCTGCCGGTACCTATAATATCGATTACTCCATTTGTGAGATCCTTAACCCAACTAACTGTTCTACCAATACGGTAGCTATAGAGGTGGATCCTGCTCCTATCTTGGCCGAAGATGACATTATTGTTAGTCCTGTGAATGGGTATGAAGGCAGCATTAATATTGCTAACGCTTTAGACAACGATATCCTGAACGGAGTAATAGTTGATCCTTCTGAGATAAACCTTAGTGCCGGAAGTACAGGGCCGCTGACACTTAATCCTGATGGCAGCATTGATATTGCGCCTCAAACCCCGGCCGGATCGTATTCGCATACCTATGCTATCTGTGAAACTCTAAATCCAAGCAATTGTGATCTGGCAACAATATTTGTTGTTGTAGAAGCAGCACCTATTGATGCTGTAGCCGATGACCTTTCTGCTAGCCCTGTCAATGGCTATGACGGTATTACGGGTCTTGCCAATGTACTGGACAACGATACTTTGAATGGAGATCCTGTGATCCCATCTGAGGTAAGCCTTGCGCCTGTTACTGATGGTCCGCTTACCGTCAATGCCGATGGTACGGTAGATGTAGCGCCTCAAACCGCTGCAGGTACGTATACAATTGACTATACCATAT
>JAOTYW010000247.1 GCA_029861705.1 Flavobacteriaceae bacterium | reverse complement strand
TAGACAATATACTTGTATTTATAGGTGTCATCATCCAAGGTAACAATCTTCACCGCCTTCTCTTCCTGAACGGCTTGTTGTAGTGTAACAGGGGTCTTATAAGTTGCACAGCTTTGGAATAAAATAATAGCGGTAAGGAAAAGGGAAATAGCTTTGATGTGATCCTTAAATGTTCTCATGACTCAACTGTTTATCTGTTTATCACAGGATGTCAATGAGTAGGGCAATTCACAAAGTTACTTTTGAAATTAAGGCAATACAATGATATTGGTCATGGTTATGGTTTAGCTAATAAAAGGAGGCGATTGGATTTAGATTTATGGAGTAAAATAGAGGAACCTATTCCTCTATTTCTTCAAAAACAGCTGTGGCTTTAGCTGTGTAAGTTGACCCATGGTATAACGAATTAACACCATAAGTACAGGGATTCATACTTGATCCACGGCATCCAAAACTCGCAGTTCCCTCCCAGTGTGAAAAAGAAAATCCATCTGATGGAATAGCTGTAAGCTCAATTCCAAAAATCCCGAAACCTGAATATACAGCACTGGTTTGTACAGTTCCTGCGCTTTCAGGAACTATGGTAATATCGAATTTTATGTCTAAATCTGGTGTTCCATTGAGTGTTCCATCGTCCTTGGAGCATCCAAAAAGCAATAAAGAGGAAATAAACAAAATTACAATTGATCTGAAGTGATAACTATGCTTTTCCATGATGCAATCTTTATTAATCCAGTCTGCACAGTCTAATAGGAAAAAGATAACTTCTAAAATTAATCTGCCATCTCAAAGAATCCAATGATATTGGTCATGTACTTACGAGCAGGCTGCCGGGGCATTCTAGTCTAAAGATAACAGAGGAATACTATGGGAAAATTGTGCAGAAAAGGGTTAGTGAGGAAATGAAGCGGATTGCACGAACTCTGTAAGACAGATAAAACCTTTTTAACTAATCCTTATCCGGAAACCTAAAGGGATAAAATGCTATCTTAGGTAACATATAACGAGCTAGGCACAAGTAAATTGAAATAAATGGAAAGAAGAGAATTTTTAGTAAAATCAGTTTCTGCAAGTGTTTTGTTTAGTATGAGCCCCATTTTATCATGTGGACCACAAAAGAAACTAAAAATACTTGTTTTAGGCGGAACCATTTTCGTTGGTCCAGCTATTGTTAATGCCGCATTGCAAAACAATCATTCCGTTACTTTATTCAATAGAGGAATTACAAACCCTACCTTATTTCCAAACTTGGATCTTATTAAAGGGGATCGTGAACAAGGTATGGAGGCATATGCTCCTTTAAAGGAAGAACAATGGGATATAGTCATCGATGTCTGGCCAGAAAAATCAAAATTAGTAGATGAAGCTACAGCAGCCTTAAAAAATAATACCAGACACTACATTTTTATTTCTAGTATAGCAGTATATAATAATTTTCAGCAGGTTGGATTAAATGAAGGACATGAAGTTGTTAGCCTTGAATTAGACAAAAATGAGTGGAGTTATCCTGAAGAGAAACTCGCTGCAGAACTATTTGTAAAAGAACGGTTTAAAGATAATCATACCATATTACGAGGAGGGCCAATAAAAGGATGGAGAGACCCTGCTGTGGATATATTATATTGGTGCATAAAACTTAATCGAGATGATGCCATAATTGCTCCTGGTTCAGGAATGGATCATTTGCAATTTATTGATGTGAAAGATATCGGAAAGTTTGCGATAATGGCCGCAGAAAATAAATTTTCAGGTGTGTATAACTGTACTGGTCCTGGAAAAGATCCGCTGCTATGGAAAGATTTCTTGGAAGGAGCAAAAAAACAATTCAATTCTCAAACTAAATTAATTTGGGCAAGTGAAGATTTCTTAAAGGCGAATAATGTGTCATCATTCAGTGATTTACCATTATGGACTCCATTATCTGAAGATGCATTCATGCAGATAAGTAATTATAAATTGATCCAAACTGGATTTGAATTCACACCTATTAGTGAAACATTGGGCGATTGTATGAGGTGGTTTAGAAATAACAAGGAAGCTAATATAAAATTTGGGGCTGGCAAGGTTGATACCGGCCTGGAAAGATCCAAAGAATTAGAATTAATTGAAAAAATCAAAGGCTAATTTATGAAGGATATATATACCGTACAATAGAATTGAAACCAGTGCCTAACAAAAAATAAACGCCATTAAAACAGGCGTTTACTAAGGTCGTTAAAAATCATCCTAATTTATTATCCGGGTAAATGAATCACGGACATCTTAAAAACCCAAAAACTGTTGCGTTTTTTGAAACTGCAACTGTTTGTATCATTTACATTGTTCTGTCAAACCTAGCAGTTGCAAAAGATATTTTCGGAGCGACACAATGGTTTTCTGGATTCTCTCAAATTGAATCAAATATTGCAGGTGGCTTTACAACAGGTGCTATTACTCAAATAATTCTTATTATCGTATTAATTTCAATCCCTATTTTTCCAGATGTTCGTAAGGCAATTTCTACGCTGATCCAGCCTGCTACATCAAAAGGTTGGAGAATAGCCTTAATCATTCTCTTAATTGAAGTGATAGTTCTTTATTTAGGATGGATAAAAGATCTTGACAAACTTTATGATACGAGTTCCTTTGGTATTTCAATGTCTATAGTTCCATCTTTCGATGGTCTAACACAGGAGATCATATTTCGTGGTTATCTAATTCTTAGACTAGCCAGGTCTGGAATTTCTGCCCCTTGGCAAATTATTATTTCAGGAATTCTATTTGCTGCAATTCACATACCTTATATGGCAGTTCCAAACCAAGATTTCAGTTTGATCGTAGGTGCTTCTCTGATTCCTTTGGCTGGGACGTTTAGTCTGGGAGCTGCGTGGGCCTTTGCCTTTCAGCAAAGTGGCTATAAATTAATGCCAGTAGTTGCATCTCATATATTGGTAATAGCCATAGTTCAGCCGTGGTTGGCGCTAGCCTATGCCATTACTTGACAATCTTACCTATGACCGCCTTCTAACAACTTACATAGTTAGTTGCTGCGGATTTTCACCTCGGAAAATCGCTAGCATTAATTATCTAAGCTTACTGCAGAATATTTCTCGCGAACCATCCCGCAACTAATCATACACGAACCGTTGGGTACTGACGCACCGACATACGTCGGTTTTCAGTATGCTGATCGGAGCATCAGTATCCAACGAGCGACCGACTTGTCCGCCGAATCCGCTTAGCGCGGAAAAGGCGGAAGCGAGCGATCCTCCCTGCCGGCAGGCAGGTTCCAAATGGCAAATGACAAATGACAAATTCCAAGTTATAGACGGGTCTTGTTTTTTTGGATCTTATTGGCAAACTCCTCGCATAGTTCAAGGGTTTCCCGAATATCTGTCATGGTAGTCCTGGGGTTAATCAAACACATTCTTAAGACTACCTGATCCTGCAACACCGTAGTAGCCAACATGGCGCTTCTGGAAGCTGTGATCTCCCTGACAATACCTTGATTGATTAAATCCAATTCTTCTTCATCAAGTTTTAACTCAATTGGATTGTACCTGAAATTGATTATGGCAAGATTGGCTTGGGAAAT
>JAOTYW010000246.1 GCA_029861705.1 Flavobacteriaceae bacterium | reverse complement strand
AAAGAATACCAAGGAAATTGGGGTAATATTCTGACAGGAGATAGCGCTGCAGCGGCGAGGTATATTGAAGCCCGGCTTTCCAAATTTGCGCTCGAAGTAGTGTTTAGTCCCAAGATCACAGATTGGCAGTCGTCTTATGACGGCCGTAAAAAAGAACCTGTGCATCTTCCGGTAAAATTCCCAATGCTCCTTGCCCAGGGAGCTGAAGGTATTGCTGTAGGGCTCTCAACTAAGATCTTGCCACATAATTTCAATGAATTGATCGATGCTTCCGTTAAGCATCTAAAAGGACAACGCTTTAAGATATATCCCGATTTTCCAACAGGAGGCATCATTGATGTAACTAATTACAATAATGGAAACCGGGGAGGAAAGATTCGTGCCCGTGCACGTATCTCACAGTTGGATAAGAACACCTTGATCATCACGGAAATTCCGCATGGTACTAATACCTCCAGCCTGATCGATTCTATTTTAAAGGCCAATGACAAAGGCAAGATCAAGATCAAGCGAATTGAGGATAATACAGCTGCTGAAGTTGAGATCTTGATTCACCTGCCATCAGGTATTTCTCCGGATAAAACGATTGATGCTTTATATGCCTTTACTGCCTGCGAATCTTCTGTATCCCCTCTGGGCTGTGTGATAGAGGACAACAGACCTATCTTTATTGGAGTAGATGAAATGTTGAGAAGGTCTACGGATCATACCGTGACTTTGCTTAAATCTGAATTAGATATCCAGCTTTCCGAATTAGAAGGACAATGGCATTTTGCCTCTTTGGAACGCATATTTATTGAAAATCGGATTTATAGGGAAATTGAGGAGGAAGAAACCTGGGAAGGAGTTATCAAAGCGATTGACAAAGGACTTAAGCCGCATACAAAAAAGCTGAAACGCGAAGTAACAGAGGAAGACATCGTCAGGCTTACAGAGATCCGCATAAAGCGTATTTCGAAATTTGACCTGGACAAGGCCCAGCAGTATATAGAGAGTCTGGAGGATAGAATTGCGGACACTAAGAACAACCTTAAGAACCTGATAGAGTATGCCATTACCTATTTCAGGGAACTAAAGAAGAAATACGGCAAAGGCCGGGAGCGAAAATCAGAAATTCGCATTTTCGACGATATAGTAGCCACTAAAGTTGTTATTCGCAACACTAAGTTATATGTCAACAGAGCTGAAGGCTTTGTAGGAACATCACTGAGGAGGGACGAATATGTGACCGATTGTAGCGATATAGATGACATTATCGTATTCACTAAAGCGGGGCAGATGATGGTGACAAAAGTAGATGCCAAAACCTTTGTGGGGAAGAATATCATTCATGTTGCCGTATTTAAGCGTAAAGATGCCAGAACCACTTACAATATGGTCTATAAAGTAGGCCGGGGTGGCCCTAGTTATATCAAACGCTTTAATGTCACCGGTGTTACCCGGGATAAAATGTATGATCTGGCTGGAGGCAAAGCGAGTGCAGATGTGTTGTATTTTACGGCGAATCCAAATGGTGAGGCCGAAGTCATCACGATCAACCTTCGCCAGAAGGGAAGTATCAAAAAATTAAAATGGGATCTTGATTTTGCCGATGTAATGATCAAAGGCCGGGCTACGAAAGGCAACCTGGTCACTAAATATTCAGTCAAGCGAATTGAGCTGAAGGAAAAAGGCTTATCTACATTAAAACCCAGAAAGATCTGGTTCGATGATACTATCCAACGTCTGAATGTAGATGAACGAGGGGAGCTTCTTGGTGAATTTACTTCGGACGACAGACTACTTGTCGTCTGCCAAAACGGAACCCTTAAAACGGTGATCCCAGAACTCACAATGCGCTTTGATGATGATATGATCGTGTTGGAAAAGTGGAAGAGTAAAAAGCCGCTTACCGCCATTTATTGGGAAGGTGAGAAAGAATTATTCTATGTAAAACGCTTTTTGATTGAACAACCCGACAGGGAAGAGCGGATTATCACAGACCATCCTAAATCGTATTTAGAACGAATTTTCACGGACTACCGACCTGTAGCGGAACTTGTTTACGCGAAGAAGCGTGGTGAAGACCGGATGGCAAACACTGCTGTAGATCTGGAAGCGTTTATCTCAGTAAAAGGGATATCGGCTATGGGAAATCAATTGACCAAAGAGAAGGTACTTGAAGTTAATGCCTTAGATCCATTGCCTTATAAAGAGCCTGAGACTAAAGAAACCAATGACATCGAGGTCGTAGATGAAGAGAACGTAAGCGGTAAAGGCGCTAAGCCAGCTGCAAAAGCCAAAAAGGCAGATACGTCGGCGGAGAGTCAGGGCAGTTTATTTGAATAGCGACTATAAAGTGTCGTCAGATCCCTTCTCCAATATTGTCTCCTTCTTCTTATACTTCATATTCAGGAATTCTACCAGCAATGAGAAAGCAATAGCAAAGTAGAGGTAGCCTTTTGGTATGGCCCCTATTTCCTGACCAAATATTTTTGTGTGGCTCAAGTGTCCAGCTTCTGCAATGAGCATAAAACCAATCAGAATTAAAAAGGCCAGCGCTAATAATTGCATCGATGGGTGCTTATTGATAAATTTCCTGATGGGATTGGCAAACACCATCATGATTATTATAGAAATCACTACGGCTATCACCATCAAAACCAGTGCATCAGAAGGTTTGTCGCCTACTCCATTCGTCATACCTACAGCTGTCAAAATGGAATCAATAGAAAATATAAAATCAATGATCACGATCTGAACGATGGCTTTTCCAAAAGTGGTCAGATTCTTTGCTTTTATGGCATCTTCATCATGAGATGGTATTTCTACTTTTTCGTGAATTTCTGATGTACTCTTATAGATTAGAAAGAGTCCGCCGAGGAAGAGGATGATGGATTGTCCGCTAATACCTGTTGTAAGCCATGAAATGTCAATATAGTAAAACGGATTGTTCAGTCCGATCAGGAATGTAATTGCGAACAGCAGGATAATACGCTGAACCATAGCCAGTAAAAGACCGATATTAGTGGCCTTTTTCTGTTCTTCTTCAGGCAATTTGTTGGCTGCAATGGAGATGAAGACAATGTTGTCTATACCTAATACGATTTCAAGGAAAGTTAATGTAAGAAGGATGATCCACGCATCCGCACTGGTTAGTATTTCAAACATAATTAGTCCGTTTTTATAGCAGTCCCTTTGGCAATTGGAGACTCCCCAACTAAGCCGTATTCAAATGTATAGGAATTCTCTGTGGTTGACAATATTTTCATATGGATGGCTTGTTGCTCTGCGCGATTCTTTGGATGGAGTTTTTTTACGATGAACTCACAATCATTAATCCAACGTATACTCGAGGAGTCCACTTTTCCCTCATAAATGTCGATCTCCAGATCCCCTATGCGTTCAAAAGTCGTGGTGCGTTCTTCCTGTCCGACAAAAGTGGTGAACTCGAAATGACCATTTTTAAAGCGCTCACAGTCTCTTTCCGGCTCATAGCAAGAGGCAAGTAGCAGAAAGAGTAAGCAAAAAACAGCTGATAGACGACGCATGGATGCAAACTACGAAAACCCCTATTAATAGTGAAAAAATCAAGAGC
>JAOTYW010000054.1 GCA_029861705.1 Flavobacteriaceae bacterium | reverse complement strand
TGGCATGACGGGTAATTTGAAATCCTTCCTTGGGGAACAGTCCGACTTCCTCCTCAACACTGCCGTTGAAAAAGAAGCCTGTCCAAATAATCTGGCCCCTACGACCAGCACAACAGCTCAATTGGTTATGGGCGACGCCCTTGCCATTTGCCTTCTGGATCTGCGCGGATTCAGCGAACAGGATTTTGCGAAATTCCATCCGGGCGGAACACTGGGCAAAAAATTGTACCTGAGGGTTAGCGATATTGCTGGAGAAAATATGAAACCGGTAGTAGAGGCCGATGCCGATGTACGTGAAGTAATCATCGAGATCTCAGAAAAAATGCTGGGTGCTACAGCTGTTTTAGATCAGAACAAACTGATAGGCATCATAACCGATGGGGACATTCGCAGAATGCTAGAAGCGTATTCAGACATCAATGGACTCAAGGCAAAAGATATTATGACAGTATCACCCAAGACCATCGAAATGGATGTTTTGGCAGTAAAGGCATTGAAAGTAATGCGCGCCAAGGGGATCTCCCAACTTCTGGCCGTAGAAAACGGTACATACAAAGGTGTGGTGCACCTTCATAACCTCATCAACCAAGGGATACTGTAATGGCTGAGTCTGTGCAAGATCCAAATGAAATGTCTTTCCTAGACCACCTGGAAGAATTACGCTGGCATCTGATCCGCTCTACTTTTGCCATTGTCATAATTGGTGTTGTAGCCTTCCTGATGAAGGATTTTATTTTTGACACCGTCATTTTTGGGCCCAAAAAGCCCGATTTTCCAACTTACAAAATGTTTTGCACGCTCTCCAAGTGGCTGGGGTTCAGTGAAGCTTTTTGCGGCACAGAGCCCTTGTTCCGTGTTCAAAGCAGGGTCATGGCGGGGCAGTTCTCTGCCCATATCTGGACATCTATCTGGGCTGGTTTTATTCTGGCATTCCCCTATCTCTTATGGGAATTATGGCGATTTATAAGCCCGGGGCTCTATGAAAAAGAACGTAAATATTCTCGCGGGTTTATTTTTGTCGCTTCCATGCTATTTTTCATGGGCGTTGCCTTTGGATACTACATCGTATCTCCCTTGTCTATTAATTTCCTGGGCAGTTACACCGTAAGTGAAGAAGTATTTAATGATATAGACCTGGCTTCTTACATCGCTACGGTACGTGCTTCAGTGCTTGCATGCGGACTCATTTTTGAATTGCCCATCCTTATCTATTTCCTGACAAAGATCGGGTTGGTCACACCAGAGATCCTTAAAAAGTATCGAAAGATCGCCCTTGTATTGGTCTTGATCCTTTCGGCAATTATCACTCCACCGGATGTAGCCAGTCAGATCATCGTTGCAGTACCCGTTCTGATATTGTACCAGATCAGTATCTATATTTCTAAGAGGGTGATTAAAGCGGAAGCAAAAAGAGAGAAGCAAAGGGCCGCTGAAAGAGCTCATAAAAAATCGTAAAAGGACCTGCCAGTTCTGTTTTAATGAAGTAGCTTTGGGACGTTTCACATGAAATTACGCGCTGAAAATATTATGAAAGCCTACCGCGGCCGCAAAGTGGTCAAGGGAATTACCCTGGAAGTAAACCAGGGTGAGATCGTGGGATTATTAGGCCCAAATGGCGCAGGAAAAACTACTTGTTTTTATATGATTGTTGGCTTGATCAAGCCCAATGGCGGTCGGATCTTTTTAGACGATACAGAGATCACTAAATACCCGATGTATAAAAGAGCGCAGAACGGGATCGGTTATCTCGCGCAAGAGGCATCGGTTTTCAGAAAGCTGACAGTAGAACAAAATATTATGAGTGTGCTGCAACTGACAGACCTCAGCAAACAAGAACAACAACGCAGAACAGAGGAATTACTGGAGGAATTTGGACTAGCACACATCCGTAAAAATCGTGGCGACTTACTTTCGGGTGGCGAACGGAGAAGAACGGAGATCGCACGGGCCCTGGCAACAAGCCCCAAGTTCATTCTGCTCGATGAACCCTTTGCAGGTGTAGACCCGGTAGCTGTGGAGGATATTCAGCGTATCGTAGCCCAGCTTAAAAATAAGAATATCGGTATCCTTATCACCGATCACAATGTGCAGGAAACCCTGGCAATCACTGAACGCAGCTATCTCATGTTTGAAGGAGGTATCCTTAAGTCAGGAATTCCTGAAGATCTGGCTGAAGATGAAATGGTTCGAAAAGTATATCTGGGTCAAAACTTTGAACTGCGCAGGAAGAAACTCGACTTTACAGAACCTTCTTAGTTAGCTTAAAGTGGAAGCCAGGCTACCAGGATCCCCTGAACCAAAAAGAATACCAGAAACGGGATCACTAAATATCCCATCACGTCCCGGGCCTGGATCCGAATTCCTTTAGCCATTACCGGAATGATCAATAACAAAAAGAAAGGCTGCAGGCAATTAGTCAGTGCCTCACCATAGGCTATGGCCATAGAGGCACGTGATATCATTTCCAGCACGGCTTCCGGAGGTAGTCCCTGACCCAGGTGTTGAATTGCCTCTATAACACTCGGACCAATAACGGCAAATTCTCCCCCGGCCGACGGGATGGCAAAATTTACAATACCGCCAAGAACAAAAGCATAATAAGGATAAGTTTCTAAGGTTGCGGCTTCGGCCATAACCTGACCCAAATGTTCTCCCAGGCCCGTATAGGTCATTATTCCCATGATCCCGGCATAAAAGGGAAACTGGAAAATGATTGCCGATACATTACTGCTGGCCCTTCGCATGGCAATGGTAAAACGCATGGGCGTTCTATGCAGAAACAGACCCAGCACGATAAAGACGAAGATCATGATGTTCAGATTCAGGTCGAATCCCTTGCTTATAAAATAATAACACAGGAAGACGGCACCCATTGTCGCAATGATATATTGCAAAAGCACACTGTTATTCAAAATATCTGAAAGCGCTTTAAAGGGGAGGCGTGCTTCCTTGGCTTCCTCCTTAAGCGATAAAAAGTCTTCTTTATCGGCTCCTAACATATCTGATAATTGAAGTGGATCTGATTTTCTCTTCGGCGCCAGGAGCCACATAAAAAGCGGACCCAAGATCAAGAGGGTAGCAATCATACCAAAATTCATGGCAGAGCCCAGTGTGATTTCGGAGGCAATAGTTTCAGTTAGTATTCCTTCTTCGATAAGATAATTATCGGGTGTGTTTAATAATAACGGTATTGAACTGGATAATCCGGTTACCCAGCTAATCATGGAAAAATAAACACAGGCGATGAGATAGGGGTAGTGAATTCCTTTTACCCTCAGTGCTAAATGCCGGGCGAGCACAGCAGTAATTACTACCCATCCCCAGCTGATCATGGATAATAAAAAGCCCACAAAAACAACAAAGAAGTAGACCTGTCCCGGGGTTTTTAATGCCCTTGATAGCTTATCGATCCCTTTTTGTATAGTGCTAGACAAGGCAATACTATAGCCGGTTACGATCAAAAGAACCATTTGCATACCAAATTCCAGCAGCAAATAAAAACCCTCATACCATGACTTGATCACCTCAAGTGGGGTGGCGTTCATCCATGCCATGGCCACAACAGCAGTTATCAGGGTCAGGATCAAGGCGAATACAAAAGCATCCGGCATGTATTTCTTAAAAAGATCTGTGAATTTTTGTCCCAGGCGTTCTAGCATAGACCTGAATTAACTTTGGGAATTGGATGCACCCCATTGAGACACCAGGGAGCTCAAAATATAAAATGCAATGATGATAGGTATGGCCAGGAATGATAATGTTAATAACAAGACAGCGCTGACCAGGATAAAAATATAGCGAAAGGCGTTTTCTTTAAAACCCCAATTAGAAAATTTAAGCGCAAAAAGTTTGATCGGAGAATTTAATAAATAGGCAGATAGCAAGGTAGAAATGATCAGGACCCAGGGATTGAGGATTATTTGGTTGAGGGCATCATTACCCTGATAAAGCAATATCAAAGGAAAAGATAAAATGAGAAGGGCATTTGCCGGCGTTGGCAGACCAACAAAGGAATCGAGCTGATCTTCATCAATATTGAATTTCGCTAGTCGGTATGCAGATGCCATCGGGATCAGAAAGCCCAGAAATGGCAGCCATGAGCTAAACATTCCTTCCCCATTGCCGTTGATCATATCCGGATCCAGGGTCATATTCCACCCACCGGTTTGGGACATATTCAGCAATTGGAACATAACAATCCCTGGCACTAAGCCACTTGTCACCATATCTGCCAGAGAATCGAGCTGGATCCCAAATTCGCTCTTTACATTGAGCCAACGGGCTGCCAGGCCATCAAAAAAATCGAAAAATATCCCTGCCAAAACAAATATTGCAGCATATTCCAACTTGTTCAATGCGGCAAATACGGCGGCTATGCTGCCGCATAACACATTGCATAGTGTAAGGAAATTAGGAATGTGATGCTTCATGGATGGTCATTTAAGTAAAAATAGCAAATTTTTAGAGCAGGAATGGAGTCAAAATTTTTATTTAGATATTTGTAAGCACTAGCAGGTACTAGCCATAACAGATCATGCATCGCTACATCGGACTCCTCTTGCTTTCCCTGTGCTTAGGCCTCCAAGCCTATTCCCGTCCCGTACAGTTATCCGCTAAAGCAGAGATAAGTGTGCTTACATGTGGTCCAGGAGACGATCTGTATGCAACTTTCGGGCATAGTGCGATACGAGTTCAAGATCCGAACCTCGGGATTGACATTGTATATAACTACGGTTCTTTCGATTTCAACACACCTAATTTCTACAGCAAATTTGCAAAAGGCCAGTTGCTATACTCATTAAGCCGGGAACGATTCGAGAATTTTCTATACACGTACCAGCTTGAGAACAGATGGGTGAAAGAACAGATCCTGGACCTGGATACACGTGAAAAGAATGCGTTGTTCCAGTTTCTGGAGAATAATTATAAGCCTGAAAACAGAAAATATAAGTACGATTTCCTTTTTGATAATTGCTCTACTAAAATTCCCTATGTTATTAGCTCCGTTTTCGGTAGCAAAATTGGATTTACGGAAGATCATCTTGATGAGACCTCAACTTTTAGAGATCTCATTCAGGAGAATTTGTATCGCAACTCCTGGTCCAGTTTAGGGATCGATCTGGCGTTAGGAGCAGACATTGACCGAAACGCAGCCGTGAAAGAGCATATGTTTTTACCCAATTATGTTTTCAAACAGTTTGAGCATACTGAGATTGACAGCAAACCCTTAGTTAAACGTGAGAGGGAAGTTTTAGACGCTTCCAATGGGGATAATAGGAAATACTTTACAACATCTCCTTTGTTTTGGTTGCTCTTGCTATTTTTCTTTGTTGCGACCATTACTTTTATAGACTTCCGCAATCTTACCCGAAGCAGATGGTTAGATGTATTTCTATTCCTGATTTCAGGCGTTATTGGACTCTTTATCATCTTCCTTTGGTTTTTTACAGATCATACGGCAACAGCAAACAATGCCAACCTGCTTTGGGCCCTACCCACTCACCTGGGGCTCATTTATATCCTGGGCAGCAAAAAGACCCTCCCGGATTGGTTTCATAAGTACGCCCTGGTTTCTTTAATTCTAATGGCCACATTATTCTTATTCTGGGTGTTCGGGATCCAGAAATTCTCACCCGTACTGCTCCCGTTATTATTTGCGCTACTTTTAAGAATGGCCTATTTATGGAGATTCACCAAGGCTTGATATTTTCTCTGAATACTACACCATTTTCCAATTAAATTTAGGGGTTTTAAGCCTATAAAGTCGTACTTTTAATGGCGTCTTAAAGAAGTCATGGACAACACCATTTATATTGTACTAGCCGTATTATTCATAGTCTATTTATGGATCTCCATTTATAATAAGAGAACTTCCAGGAAGCGAAAAAGGAGGAAGTTTATGGAGGACTATAGAAGTAAAGACAGGACTGGAAATGATACTGATTAACAGCACAGGCTCACTAATTTGTCAGGACGTATGAAAATTTATACCAAAACAGGTGATGAAGGCACTACTGGTCTGCTTGGAGGCACCCGGGTAGAAAAGCACCATATTCGTATTAATGCTTATGGAACGATTGATGAATTAAATAGTTGGATCGGTTTGCTTCGCGATCAAAAAATATCGAAGGTATACAAAGTAGAGTTGATCGCTATTCAAAATAACCTGTTTACCATGGGTTCCCGTTTAGCTACGGATCCTGACAAAAAAACACTTAAAAGCGGCGCCGAGCGTGTTCCGATCAAATCCATGAGGGAAGATGATGTCGTAGCACTGGAGATGGCAATAGATAGCATGAACAATGTGCTGCCGCCCATGACTCATTTTATTCTTCCAGGCGGACATGATACAGTGTCATACTGTCATATTTCGCGTACTATTTGCCGTCGCGCAGAGCGAAGGATGACTGAATTGCATTCACAACAACCTATTAACCCGTTGTTTCTAGCCTATATCAACAGACTTTCCGATTATTTCTTTGTCCTGGCACGAAAGTTGTCTGCAGACTTACACGTAGACGAAGTGAAGTGGATTCCAGAAAAAAAGAGTACATAATTCCCGGAAATCTTCGTTATCTATTAAACAAAGTGGGTGATTTCAACAATTTTCGTTGAAATACACCCAAAAAACTTGGACATTAAGTTTATAAATTTATTTTTGCAAAAATTTCAAATTAGTTATCGTTAAATGTATTGGACGTTAGAACTTGCATCCTATTTAAGCGATGCCCCGTGGCCAGCTACTAAAGATGAATTAATCGATTATTCGATTCGTACAGGAGCACCCCTCGAAGTTGTGGAGAATTTACAATCCATGGAAGAAGAAGGTGGTGAGATCTATGAATCAATCGAAGAGATCTGGCCAGATTACCCAACAGAGGAAGATTACCTCTGGAATGAGGATGAATATTAAGTCAAATCCCCTTTAAATAGCATAAAAAGTCTCATTCGAGGCTTTTTTTTTATGTAATTTTGACAGCCGATCGGCAATTTTGCTTGATTTTTTGATTTGGAACACCTTTTGCACACCCTGGAGCCATGAGTCCCGATGAATAGATCGGATCTCTGCTAATGAGAAGATTCACGTATGAGTATTATCAATTCTGTAATAAAAGCCTTTGTTGGAGATAAGGCAAAGAAAGATGTAAAGGCGCTTCAGCCCATGGTAGCGAAAATAAGGTCTTTCGACGCCGCCCTCGAAGCACTATCCCATGACGAACTGAGGCAAAAGACTTTTGATTTTAAAGCGCGCATCGAAAAGGATCGTGAACCGATCATGCAGCAGATCCAGGCATTGCAGTCCGAAGTAGATACCTCAGAAGATGTAGATCGGAAAGAGGCCATTTACGGGGAAATAGATGCCCTGAATGAAGAGGCATATAATATCACAGAAAATACCCTGAACGAACTGCTTCCCGAAGCTTTTGGCGTTATAAAAGAAACAGCAAAAAGATTTGTAAATAATACCCAGATAAAAGTTCAGGCCTCTGCCTTTGACAGGCAATTGTCCGGTTCTAAGGAATATGTCACCCTGGAAGGGGATGATGCGATCTGGAGCAATTCCTGGGATGCAGCCGGAAAAGAAGTAACCTGGGATATGGTACACTACGATGTCCAGTTGATCGGGGGTATTTGTATGCATCAGGGGAAGATCGCTGAAATGCAGACCGGGGAAGGGAAGACATTGGTTGCTACCCTCCCACTCTACCTCAATGGCCTTTCCGGTCATGGCTGCCATTTGGTCACAGTAAACGATTACCTGGCTAAACGAGATAGCGCCTGGATGGCACCTATCTTTGAATTTCACGGATTGTCTGTAGACTGTATCGACCTCCATAAGCCTAATTCGGAAGGTCGAAGAGCGGCGTATAACGCCGATATCACTTATGGGACCAACAATGAATTTGGTTTTGACTATCTACGGGATAATATGGCCCATACACCCGGGGATTTGGTGCAACGGCCACATCATTTCGCTATTGTCGATGAGGTAGATTCGGTATTGGTCGATGATGCCCGTACTCCTTTGATCATTTCCGGTCCTGTGCCGGAAGGAGACCGACATGAATTCAACGAATTACGGCCCAAGATCTCTGCTATCGTTCAAAAACAAAGACAATACCTTACCGGGGTTTTGGCCGAAGCCAAGAAATTGATCAAGGAAGGCGATACCAAAGAAGGCGGATTTCAATTGCTGCGCGTTTACAGAGGCTTACCCAAGAATAAACCTTTGATCAAATTCCTCAGTGAAGAAGGCATTAAGCAACTGCTTCAAAAGACAGAGAATTTTTACATGCAGGATAACAATCGGGAAATGCCCAAAGTAGATGCCGAATTGTTATTCGTAATTGATGAGAAAAATAACCAGATCGAGCTTACCGACAAGGGAATTGAACATATATCCGGCGATCAGGACCAGGAGTTCTTTATCATGCCCGATATTGGCAGTGAGATCGCAAAAATTGAGGAACAGGGATTAGAGCTCGAGAAGGAAGCGGAATTAAAAGAAAAACTCTTTAAGGAATTTTCTATTAAAAGTGAGCGCATCCATACCATGACACAGCTTCTGAAAGCCTATACCCTTTTTGAAAAGGATGTAGAATACGTTGTCATCGAGAATAAAGTGATGATCGTAGATGAACAGACGGGGCGTATAATGGACGGTCGTCGTTACTCAGACGGATTACACCAGGCCATTGAAGCAAAGGAGAACGTGAAGATCGAGGCTATGACCCAGACATTCGCTACGATCACTTTGCAAAATTACTTCCGGATGTACAACAAACTTGCAGGAATGACCGGTACTGCGGTAACAGAAGCGGGAGAACTTTGGGAGATCTATAATTTAGATGTTATGGAGATCCCAACGAACAGGCCCATAGCCAGGGATGATAAAAACGATTTAATATATAAGACTAAGCGAGAGAAGTATAATGCCATTATTGACGAAGTGACTTCCTTGTCTGAGGCAGGCAGACCGGTATTGATCGGTACTACTTCGGTGGAAGTGTCAGAATTACTTTCGCGAATGCTCGGCATCCGAAAGATCCCGCATAATGTACTGAATGCGAAGCTTCATAAAAAGGAAGCCGATATTGTTGCAGAAGCCGGTCACAAAGGTATTGTTACTATTGCCACAAACATGGCAGGTAGGGGTACCGATATTAAGTTATCACAAGAAGTAAAAGATGCCGGGGGACTCGCTATCATAGGTACAGAGCGGCATGACTCACGCCGGGTAGACAGACAGTTAAGAGGTCGGTCTGGCCGACAAGGAGATCCAGGAAGTTCGCAGTTCTATGTCTCCTTGGAGGATAATTTAATGCGACTCTTCGGTTCGGAACGCGTAGCCAAAATGATGGACCGCATGGGCCTCAAAGAAGGGGAAGTGATCCAGCATTCCATGATGACAAAGTCCATTGAGCGGGCCCAGAAAAAAGTGGAAGAAAACAACTTTGGTATCCGAAAGCGATTACTTGAATATGATGATGTTATGAATGCACAGCGTGAAGTTGTGTATAAAAGAAGAAGGCATGCCCTGCAAGGGGAACGTCTTAAGGTGGATGTGGCCAATATGATCTATGACACCTGTGAGCTGATTGCACAGACGAATAAAGATGCGAGCGACTTCAAGAATTTTGAATTTGAACTGATTAAATATTTTTCGATAACCTCCCCTATAAGCCAGGATGACTTCACCAAACTAGGCTTTCAGGAGATCGCAAATAAGATCTACGACGCTGCTTATCTGCATTACCAGGAGAAAATGGAGCGCAATGCGGAAACGGCATTTCCGGTGATCAAGCGCGTGCATGAGGATAAGTCCAACAAATACGAGCGTATTGTAGTGCCTTTCACCGATGGCATCAAAACCCTGAATGTAGTTACTGATCTGGCCCAGGCATACGAATCTCATGGGAAGCAATTGATCACCGACTTTGAAAAAAATATTACCCTGGCAATTATTGATGACGCCTGGAAAACGCATTTGCGTAAAATGGATGAACTGAAACAATCTGTTCAACTCGCAGTGCACGAGCAAAAAGATCCTTTATTGATCTACAAATTCGAAGCCTTTGAATTATTCAGAAGCATGATCGATAAAGTCAATAAGGACGTGATCTCCTTCCTCTTTAAAGGAGAACTGCCGACTGCCTCACCTAGTGATATTCAGGAAGCCCGACAAGTAAGGCGACCAAAAGAAAATCTCCGTACCTCAAAAGAGGAGATCCCCAATAGCGATGAAATGGCTGCCCGTTCAAGATCAGTGGGTCAAAACCAGGGAGGGAGACCTCAGGTTACCGAGACGATCATCAGGGAAACTCCTAAAATTGGCAGAAATGAGCGAGTGACGATAAAAAATGTCATGTCCGGAGAAAGCAAGGTTGTCAAATTCAAGCAAGCAGAGCCCCTGATCCAGAAAGGAGAATGGGTCCTTATTGAGCAGGAAGCGTAAGTATAATCCTTTCACTAGTAAGGGAAAAGCATATATCAGAGAGACGAATTTATTTCACCCTCCTTTTTAATTAGCCTAAACAATGGTAGCTTTACATGACAGATAGTCAAGGAACGTACAAGTCCCTTCCTGCTGTCTGAACCTATTGCTTATGCAGAATGCCCACAAAGAAATTCCCACAGTGCTAGCCCTACAGCAACGCACATTGCGAGCCGCTTATACAGCCTCTGCCCTGGCTGTTTTAGCTGCCATCATCTCCTTTTTCTTATTGGAGACAGGGAATATGGTGCCCTTTATCCTTGGTGGCTTTGGCATATTGAGCCTTTTGATCATAAGCTTTTACAAGAATAACCCGGAGAAGGATGTATGGCGATTCAGTTTGCCCTGGCTTGGGGTTTGCGCCATTTTTGCCCTGGCAATCTTTACAGGTGGCATAGCCAGTCCGGCACTGGTCTTACTAACAGTGGCAGTTATTGCGGCATATTTACAATCGGATACTCAGGGAAACCTCCATTTGATAGTTGGTTTAGCGGGAATAGGCTTGTTATTGCTACCCTGGGTTCGGGAAACCCTGGTGCAAAACCAGGTATCCGGAATCATGGCTGCGTATTTTTCTGCACTGTGTATATCCATGGCTGTGCTCTTACTGGGCGTTTTGGGGAAGGAAATTATTGAACACACAAAAGAATTACAGGAAGTACGAAATAGTATCGCGCAGGAACTCCAGGAAAAAGAAACGCTTATCAAGGAAGTACATCATCGCGTAAAAAATAACCTGCAAACCGTTTCCAGCTTACTCAGCTTGCAATCCAGAAGTATCGCCGACAAAAAGATCCAGAACCTCATAAAAAGCAGTCAGAACAGAGTAATCTCCATGGCCATGGTTCACGAAATGCTCTATATGAGGGACGATATCAACAAGATCGAATACAAAACCTATATCAATGAATTGATCAATTATCTGATCAAATCTGTCAAAGGGTCTGAAAGTAAAGTAAAGGTCGTCGTTGATGTTCCTGAAATGGAACTAGGTATTGATACGGCCATTCCGCTAGGACTGCTCATCAACGAAACAATGACCAATGCCTTAAAGTATGGGATCAAAAATGATGATGAAGGTGAAATTCGAATCGCACTAAAACAAGAAGCGGATCAAAGTTATATCCTGACAATGGGAGACAATGGGGTCGGATTTTCAGATAATGTCACATTTGAGACTTCAAAGTCCCTCGGGCTTAAACTCATCCACAACCTGGCTAAGCAGTTGAAAGGGACCATTGTTCGTGATACTTCACAAAAAGGCACGAATTATATTCTCAAGTTCCGGGAGATCGGCCATGATGAATTTGACTCCGTCGCCTAATCCCTAAAAATTCTCCTGACATTAGTCCTTAGTACGGACTTTAAAATGTCATTTTATCTCTTATCTTTAGAGACCAACTAATAACTCAAACCATGCGCAGTATTCTCGCTATAGCGCTGCTATTCTGCAGTGCCTCTCTATTCGCACAGGATTATTTTTTTAAGAAGTTTCACCCTTTTAATCCAGATATACCGAGTCCAGAGGAGTACCTCGGATACGGCATCGGGGATCATCATACACGACACGACAGGATCGTGGGCTATCTTGAAGCGCTTGCCACTGCCTCGGATCGTGCCAGTATCTATGAATACGGCCGCACCCATGAAGGACGCAGATTGGTCATTTTGACGATCACCACGCCTGAAAATCTGCAAAATCTGGATGCCATTAAGCAAGATCACCTGGCATTTACAGATCCGACTAAAAGTCCGACTAACTACAATAACGTCCCCGTATTTATCAACCTGGGATATAATGTGCATGGCAATGAACCTTCAAGTTCGGAAGCAGCCCTGCTATCGGCCTATACTTTTACGGCCTCCAACAATCCGGAGATCCTTAACTATATCAGTAATGCGGTGATCTTTGTCGACCCAACAATAAACCCCGATGGACGTGACAGGCATACACAATGGGCGAATATGTACCAGGGGAACCCCATGGTGAGTGATCCCCAGGATGCAGAACACAACGAATACTGGCCGGGTGGGAGAACAAACCACTATTGGTTTGACTTAAATCGCGATTGGCTGTTAGGGATCAATCCTGAAAGTCGGGGTAAACTCGGCTGGTATCACGAATGGTACCCGAATGTGGTCACAGATTTCCATGAAATGGGCAGCAGAAGCTCATACTTCTTTGAACCGATGAAAGACAACGGTTCACTCAATCCCATTATGCCCAAAGAGAATTATGTAGAATTGAACAATATGTTCGGGGAATATTTTGCAACCGCTCTTGATAGTATCGGGTCCTTTTACTTTACAAAAGAGGTTTTTGACGGTACCTATCCCGGCTATGGCTCTTCCTATCCGGATCTTCAGGGCGGACTCGGACTTTTGTTTGAACAAGCCAGTTCCAGAGGGCATAAACAAAAAACAGACTATGGCGAGATCACTTTTCCCTTTACGATCCGGAATCAGTATACTTCCAGTATAACAACTGTAAAAGCAGCGGTGGAGAATAAAGCCTATTTGCGCAAGTACCAGCAGGATTTCTTTAAATCTGCTCTAAGACGGGCAGACAGGAGTCGGGTGAAGGCCTATAGCTTTGGCGATGATCACGATCAAAACAGGGTTAAAGCCTTTATTGACAAGCTATTACTTCATAAAATAAAAGTGTATAAAGGGAATAATAATCGCTTTGTAGTGCCCACTTCCCAACCGCAATACCGGATGGTGCAGACCATGTTTGAAACCTATTCGCGCTTTAGGGACAGCGTCTAT
>JAOTYW010000245.1 GCA_029861705.1 Flavobacteriaceae bacterium | reverse complement strand
GCAGGCAATCCCCAAACTAGCGACTATCATAATGGTTCTAAAGGGAATAGCCTTAGATCCGATTGCAGAATTAAGGAAATTGACGGCATCGTTGCTAACGCCTACTACCAAATCGGCGACTGCAAGCACGGCCAGCGCGATCACCATTAATAAGTAAATATTTTCCATTATTTGTTGGTTCGAGTAAGTATTAAATATCTGAACTCCTTCTCAGTTCAATGTTATGAAATTGTTATGATTCAAAAGTGAACATCCAGTTGCATACGGAACATCAATTCATTTGATCCCCCATCAACGTCCAAAAGACTGATGTCTGATTGTACTTTGAGTTTATGTCCGACAATATATTTTGATACGCCTAAAGTGTATTGTGTCTCAGGAAGACTGCCCGTAATAGCTTCATCCAACTTGATGTTCGTATACCTGCCCGAGAGTTCCCAATTACTGGGAAATAAATACCCAGATTGCAGGTTTAGACCTTTACCCACCTGAACAATGTCTCCAGTTGGGCTGCCATCAGAATTCGTTGCAATAGGGTCATCGGCGTCCCTTTCGGCATATTCCCACATTAAGGAGAAACCATTGTATTTAAACATCCCATCAAAGAAGAAAGTATTGATAGTAGTCTCGTACAGACCTACATCATTAAACATATAGGATCCCAGGTTACTCCGGGTTTTAACAGCGTCTTTATTAATATCATAATTGACCGCGAACATCAATTTTGGCGTCTCTTCACGTTTTAAGTCACTACCACTATAGTCACCTTTACTTGTAAACTTACCAAAGGGTAAGAACTCAAGACGGCCTGTATATTGATGTCCCCCTTCGTTTCCTTGGGTTATATTACGTCCTTCTCCTTGCGAAAACGCGATTTTTTCGCGTATCAGAAATTTGTCGGAGAGGTTAAAGTGATGCCTGAGTTGGAATCCCACATCGCGATCGATATTAAATCTGCTGTTTACCAATGAGCGATCTACCTGCTGCAGATTTCCGGAGGAGATCACCCGCTCTATGTTCCCGGGAAGCTTCGTTTGTCCAAACCACAATTCAAAATTTTCATAGAAATTCCACATCACTACGGCATCCAGAATATATCTGGGGGTGTTTCTGGTAAATGCTGATGCTCCTGAAATATCCCGATTGGAAAGACCAAGTTCAATTTTGTATTTTAATTTTGGGGAATAAGCGAAACCGTCAAATTTCAGTCGCGCCCTGCGCACCAGAAAATTTTGTTCCGGATTAACCCATCCATCACTGGCGCCTTCTTCCCATTCAGAAATGCTTAGTATTTGCATCCGGGTTCCGATCTTCATGGTCCAGGTACTATCTTTCCCTACCAGATTGAACAGACCCTTCCCAAATGCAGGCGCATTAGTTTCCTGTGCGGAAACAACCATAAAGAGAAGCAAGAAAGATGGTAAAATGAGTAATTTTTTCATCATATTGGTTTTATAGGCCGCAAGAAACAAATGGGATGTAAATTTTTTGTTAAGCCAGTGTTATGTTTTAGCGCATTTATTCGGGCAAGATAGAGTCAGGATGCTGCCTTTTTGATGACAAATATCATGAAATAAAATGTGGTCAAAAGCTGTAACTTGCGCTAATTTTTAGCGTATGATGGAATGGTCTAGCCTCTTGTCTTTAAGAAGACAAGGAGATACTTCAGAACGGTTACGAAAATCTCAGGATGAAACCCGATTAGGGTTTGAGGTGGATTATGATCGCATCATTTTTTCGCATGCTTTCCGCAGCCTGCAGGATAAGACCCAAGTGATCCCAATGCCAAATAGGATAGGGGCAAATACGGGCTTTGTTCATACAAGGCTAACCCATAGTTTAGAAGTATCTGTAGTAGGAAGAAGCTTGGGAAGATTGGCCGGTAAAAAGATCCTGGAAAAACATCCGGATTTACACAGAGAACACGGATACAGATTTGGAGATTTCGGGGCAATTGTAGCTGCAGCTGCGTTGGCCCACGATATTGGAAATCCGCCCTTTGGTCATAGCGGAGAAAAGGCCATTGGCGCCTACTTTGAATCTGGAATTGGAGCAGCATACCGAACGGTATTAAATGAATTAGAATATGCTGATCTTGTCCGGTTTGAGGGCAATGCCAACGGTTTTAAAATTTTGACAGAAACCATAAATGGCGTTACCGGTGGTCTCCGACTTAGCTATTCAACATTAGGGGCATTTATTAAATATCCCAAGGGCTCTTCTGCAAAAATAAGCGATCATATTGCCCAAAAGAAATTCGGATTTTTTCAGAAAGACCAGGGGTTTTTTACTGAACTTTTTACCCAGCTGGGAATTGGGTCATTTCAGGAAGAACCCCCATCTTATTTCCGGCACCCGCTCGCTTTTCTGGTAGAAGCGGCAGATGATATTTGTTATACCATTATCGACTTTGAGGATGGTATTAATTTAGGGTGGATATCGGAGGATTATGCCCTGGAGTATTTGATCAATTTGGTGCGTGACAGGATCAACACAAAAAAATACAACCAATTGCAAACTTCAAGGGATCGGGTGAGCTATTTGCGCGCTCTGGCCATACAAACATTGATCGATGATGCAGTACGCATTTTTATGGCGAATGAAGATGAAATTTTAAATGGAAGCTTCTCCGTTTCTCTAATGGATAAAAGTGCATATAAGGCACAGATCAAAGACATCATTGATATAAGTGTACGCCAAATCTATAAAGCGCCACAGGTTATGGAGAAGGAAGTAGCGGGTTACAGGATTTTGGGGGATATTCTTGATGTCTTGACAAAAGCGCTCATCAATTTTAAAGAGCACAAGCTGAGTAATTACGACAAACTGATTTTGGGATTGATCCCGACGGCCATCTATAAAGAAGATGCTTCACATTACGAGCTACTACTGCAAGCCTCGTGTTTTGTAGCAAGTTTATCGGATGGGGCCGCCGTTCATCTTCATGAAAAAATCAGCGGTAAAGAATTACATTAGTAGCAATGGAATTTAAATTAGATGATACCTATTTCATGAAGAAAGCCTTGCAAGAGGCCGAAATTGCCATGGAGAAAGGCGAGGTGCCGATAGGAGCCGTAATCGTAGTTAACGAGAGGGTCATTGCCAGGGCTCACAATCTCACAGAGCAATTACACGATGTTACTGCACATGCCGAAATGCAGGCTATTACGGCAGCTGCCAACTTTCTTGGGGGGAAATATTTATATGATTGTACATTGTATGTGACGCTCGAGCCTTGCCAGATGTGTGCAGGTGCCTTGTATTGGAGTCAGATCCCAAGGATTGTTTATGGTGCCACAGATCCGCAAAGAGGATTTAATGCACTGGGAGCAAAACTACATCCCAAAACTCAAGTCATAAAAGGTGTTTTAGAAGAAGAATCAGATGATCTTCTAAAAAGATTCTTTATTCAAAAAAGAAATTTGAATTAAAAAACCCTGAAGCATGTGCTTCAGGGCTGAAATCTTCAAAATAAAATATGATTAGTTGATCACCTGAACATTTCCTGCGACCATTCCTTTTCTTCCTTCAGTTTCTTCGTATTCTACTTTGTCTCCTTCATTCAGATCAACGCCATTTAATGA
>JAOTYW010000244.1 GCA_029861705.1 Flavobacteriaceae bacterium | reverse complement strand
TTCGGGATTCGGACTATTCGTTTTCCAAGGCTACCACAGCCTGGTTTACAGCAACTCGCTTTCCATCTTTGTACGCGACGATATAACTCGTTGTATAGCCCTTGGCATCTGCATTTGCTTTAAAAAGCTTAACCTGCTCAAAAGAGGTAGTTTTACCATACATATATCTGAAGAGATTTTTGTAAGGCTCCTTGCTAAGATTGTTGAGTCCCTTGAAATTTTCAGAGGCTAAAGGAATGTTTTTAGAACTGGCCATTATCTGTACCCTGAATTCAACCTGGCTCTTTTTGATCGTTGTCTTAGGCGGATCTTTCTTTTTTTCTGCTATGACAACAGGAGTAGTTTTAGCCTGACCTATACCCGTCTCTTCTTTTTTGGCTGCTTCTTTCGGGGAAGTTTCAGAAGTGATATCATTTAATTTTATGGTCTTCTCCGATGGTATGTCTTTGGTTTCCTTAGCCGCAATATCTATTTCAGTAGCAGTATTTAATTCCTTTTCTATGGCAGATCCTTCCTTTTTTTCCGTCGGTTTATTCACAACCACTTCCTTTTTCTCTGTTTCCTTTGTCACTACTACCACCTCCTTTTTAGCCTTGGCAACGGGTGGGGCTGTACTAGGAGCTTCCGCAAAATCAGGTTCTGAATAATTAACTACCTCATTAGGCACTATGGTTTCCTTATAAGCGATAATTGCCTCTGCTATTGCCTTGCCCATATCTGATTGCCCTTTCTTGGAATTCAAATAGGCTCCTTCATTCTTATTTGTCAAAAAGCCTGTTTCAATTAGCACGCTCGGCATGAAGGTTTGATGCAGGACAATGAAACCTGCTTGTTTTACCTGGCGATCTTTACGTTTCAGCTTTCTGGTAAAGTTGGACTGCATCATTTTGCCCAATTCAATGCTTTTCTCCAGGAATTCTTCTTGCATGATCGTTAAGCCAATAATCGATTCAGGTGAGTTTATATCATATTCCGAATACCGGGTAGCATAATCGTCTTCTAAGTAGATAACGGAATTCTCTTTCTTAGCGATCTCAAAATTCTGCTTATTGGCATGGAGACCCAAAACGAAGGTTCCTGCACCCTGTGCATCTGAGCTGTGAGAATCACAATGAACAGATACAAAGAGATCAGCATTGGCCTTATTGGCTATCTCGCCGCGTACAAAAAGATCAACAAAGGAATCGTCTTTACGCGTGTACACCACTTTAATGTCTTTTTGTTGGCTTAACTCTTTGCCCGCTTGTAGTACAATTTGCAAGGCGATATTCTTCTCCTGATACCCATTACCAAGATTTCCAGGATCGTGACCGCCATGTCCGGCATCCAAAACAACTACGAAAGTATTAGGAGGGTCAAC
Organism: Flavobacteriaceae bacterium; assembly: GCA_029861705.1. Taxonomy (GTDB): domain Bacteria; phylum Bacteroidota; class Bacteroidia; order Flavobacteriales; family Flavobacteriaceae; genus HDS-28. Next base: position 2,244 of record JAOTYW010000244.1, on the reverse strand, counting down.
CCATTGCAGGTCGCTGTCGACAGGAGCAATCCACGAACTCATTAAGTATAAAGGCAGGAAAAGGAGTGTTTTTAAAGTCATAAAATCAAGCGATTTTATACATAATTACTTAGGTTAATTTATTCTAAAGCCCCTCAAGCGGAACAAAAAATATATGTAAGTTTGACTACCAAAAATCAAGCCAATCCTGTACAAAAATAGGATATATAGTATTGCAATCAAATAGACCGTACTTACTTTTCCTTAGTCTTATGGCCTTGGGGCACTGCTTTTTATGGGGCCAGGAAGACAACACGACGGATATTGCAATACCCGCCAAAAAGGATACCCTTGTTAGTCCGATCCCCCCTATAGCCGTTGTTCGCGACACAATTCTCACAGATTCTATCCAGGAAGATACCCTCCCTTCTGGTCCTGCGCTCCTGCTTGATAAAATCAAATATAAAGCCAAGGATTATGTGCGCATCGATCAAAAAGAGAAGAAGATATACCTGTATAACGAAGCCGAAATCTACTATCAGGATACAGAATTAAGAGCCGGGGTCATCATAATGGATTACACAAAAAATGAAGTCTATGCAGGGCGTTTAAAAGATTCTATTGGAAATTACAGCCAGCTACCCTTCTTCAAACAAGGGCAAAATGAAGTCATCCCGGATTCGATACGTTTTAATTATGACACCCAGAAGGCGCTGATATTTAACTCCAGAACGGAACAGCAAGCAGGGATTGGCAGCCTGGGGAGCGACTCAATGAAGGTCTATGCGGAAATGACCAAAAAAGAAAATGACTCTGTTTACTATTTATATGAAGGCCGACTCACAACTTCGAAGGATACCGTTAATCCGGACTACTACATACGGGTACGGAAGGCAAAATTTGTGCCTAAGAAAAAAGTGATCGCCGGCTTTAGCAATTTGTATATCGCAGATGTACCTACGCCTATTGCACTGCCTTTTGCCTACTTCCCACTAACCGTGGGGAGGACAGCAGGTATCATGTTTCCCACTTTTGGAAATGACCCTAACAGGGGCTATTTTCTCCAGAATGGAGGCTATTATTTTCCTATTAGCGATTATGTTGATCTAACGGTCACCGGAGATTTGTACACAAACGGCAGTTATGGATTTCGAGCTCAATCGGTCTATGCCAAAAGATATAAATATCGAGGGAATGTAAATTTCCGTTTTGAGAATCAGATAACAAGTCAAAAAGGATTTGACGACTATAGTCGTGGAACAATCTATAATATCCAGATATCTCACTCCCAGGACCCAAAAGCAAGTCCCAATTCCAGGCTATCTGCTTCTGTAAACCTGGGTAGTTCTCAGTATTTTAGAAATTCACTTTTGCAACAGAATTTACCAAATACGCAGGTGAATAATCTGTCTTCTTCGATCTCTTATTCGAAAACATTTCCGGCTTATCCTTCTGTAAATCTTAGTTTGACGGCCACCCATAATCAAAACACCAATACCGATGTTGTGGATGTAACCTTGCCTACCCTGCAAGCATCAATGGAACGGATTTTTCCTTTTGCCAAGCGAGACGGGATCAAAAAAGGGGCTATTCAGAACGTCAACTTCCAATACGATCTAAACGGCAGGAATAGTATTAGAACCAATGAAGAAGATTTTCTCACCGCCAAGATGTTTGATGATGCAAAAGTAGGAGTCCGACATCGTATTCCTATAAGCACCAATTTTAAGGTCGCCAAACATTTTAGCGTAAGCCTGGGCGGTAATTACGAAGAAGTATGGGCCCTGGAGACTTTTGACCAGCGCTTTGATTCCGAAACTGAACAGGTGGTCAGAGACACCATATCCGGATTTGACAGATATAATACCTATAATCTCAGCGCAAGTATAGGAACTACCATCTATGGTACATTTACATTTGGCGAAGTCAAAAAAATACAGGCCATTCGCCATATCGTCCGTCCGTCTCTTAGCTATGGGTATGCTCCCTCCTTTGATCAATATTATGACGAATACATAAATACTGTAACTGGCGAATCGGTGGCATACAGCCGATTTCAAAACACCCTGTATGGTGCACCGAGAAATTCCCGTTCAAACGCCTTAGGATTGACCATTGCCAATACTATTGAAGCCAAGGTTCGTGACAAAGACAGCACAGCCATTGAGCCTAAAAAAATTAGCCTCCTCAATAGTTTTAATATTTCAACGGGCTATAATTTTGAAGCTGATTCCCTAAAACTAAATCCGGTGAACATCACAGGAG
>JAOTYW010000243.1 GCA_029861705.1 Flavobacteriaceae bacterium | reverse complement strand
ATCTTTTTATTGCTAACGGTATTCCCAAACGTCCGAACGACCTGGATTATATCAAATTTGTTTCAAGCGAGGAGATCCAGAATAAAATTTCCAACACCCGAATGATCGATCGGGAAGCACTGGAATTAATGCCTTCAGGAAACTGGCATAACTATTTTTTTAAAGGGAGCGGAGATCTTGCATTCGAAGACATGTCGGGCCGTTGGATCTCTAAAGACACGATTATCTCCGGCGCCACAGCCGTAGGAGATCTGGACGGGGACGGTGACCTTGACGTCGTGACCAATAACTTAAACCAGGAAGCGACACTCTACATAAATCGGTCTGCGGGAAATGAAGATGCTCATTATCTCAACCTGAGATTTAATCTTGACACTCAGAATCGGTTTGGGATCGGTACAAAGGCTTTTCTCTATCAGAATGGACAATTACAGTACAAAGAATTATATACCGCCAGAGGCTTTCAGGCTTCTTCAGAACCTGTGATACATTTTGGTTTGGGTACCGCCACACAAGTAGATTCACTGCGCATCATATGGCCGGATAACAGATCTGAAGTTTTTACAGCAATCCCGGTAGATCAGGATATCATACTTGAGCCTAAAAATCCCACACCCTTTGATTATAAGAGTCTTAGAACTTCCAAAAGGGCAATTTTTACGCCTGTTGCCGATAGATTGGGAATCGACTTCAGCCATGAAGAAGACAATTATGTGGACTTTAACCGTCAGAAACTGATACCCTATAAAATCTCAGACCGGGGACCGGCTACGGCCATTGGAGATCTGGATGGCGATGGCAAAGACGACATTTACTTTGGCGGATCCAAATTCAAGGCCTCCAGGATTTACCTTCAGAAAGACAGTACTTACCTATTGACTCAAATGCCCTCCCTGCAAAAAGATTCCATTCTTGAAGTTGTGGATGCTCAGATCATACAGGGGGGTAATGGAATGACTGGAATACTAAAAGCCACTGGAGGTGGAGATTATTTTGGTAGCGCTCCTGCCCTATTAGATGCCTATTATGTAAAAAAGGATAGTCTTTGGGAGCAAATGCCCATGCCAGACTCTTTTGAAAATGCCACTGTCGTGATTGCAACAGACCTGGATGAAAATGGCAAGACGGATGTGTTTATCGGAAATCATGGGGTTACGGGAGATTATGGAAAAATACCCACTTCTTATATCCTTGAGATGCAAGATTATAAATGGGTTGTAAAAGAAAATGCAGCCGTCGCTTCTGCAGGGATGATTACCGATGCCATATGGGATGATTATGATCAGGATGGCGATATGGATCTGATCGTCATCGGGGAATGGATGGCTCCGCGGTTTTATGAGAACGATCAGGGTAGCCTTAGGGAAGCTTCTGTCCTTGAAGGATCCCCAAACGGACTATGGCAGGCGATTTCGCCTTTCGATATTGACGGCGACGGGGATACCGATTATGCCCTGGGTAATTGGGGCTTGAATTCGAAATTCAAAGCCAGTGACAAATGGCCTGTACGAATGTATTATGGGGATTTTGATAAGAACCGGGCTACAGAGACTATAGTCGCAGTTGCCAAGAAAGGGAAGTACTATCCCATTGAAAGTCTCGATGGCCTGTCGGCACAGCTTGAATTCTTGCGGCGGTCTTTTAACGCCTATAAAGATTTTGCCGGAAAAACCGTAGAAGAGATCATTCCGGAAGATGTATTAAAACTAGCTACTGTCTTTGAGGTCCGCGAATTGCGATCCGGGTATTTGGAAAATAACAACGGGCAATTCCGCTTTGTTCCCTTTGATACGGCATTACAGACCGCTCCCATCATGGCTTTTGAGGTTTTTGATTTTGACAAAGATGGTGCGCAAGAACTTTTAGCCGGGGGTAATTATTTTGGAGTAAAGCCTTTTCACGGGCGACTTGGCTCGTTTAGTGGCGCTATGATTAAATCCAAAAATGACGTACTTTTGGGCCATAATATTGGGCTGGATCTCGCCCGAAAATCAGTGCGCGACCTGAGTGTCATCCGCCTGAACAATCAATCCTACTTATTAGTGACAATTAACGATGCAGAAGCCGAAGTTTATGCCTTTTAGTAGAGAAGTTAATATGAAAAAGATAGTAGTAATTAGTGTTTTGGGATTCCTGTTTATGGGATGTCAGCAGGAAAAAGAACCCATACAAGTATCCGCAGAAGAACTCCATGCCTCGGTCGATAAAGTGACTGAGGTAATGATCCATGATATATTTTCACCCCCAGTAGCGAGTCGCATTTATGCCTATCCCAATATTGCTGCCTATGAGATCATGGCACGGTCCAATGAGAATTATAATTCCCTGGCCGGACAGGCAAGGGATTTAACAGCCATTCCTGAGCCAAATAATCCTGCTGGCTTAAATTATAGGCTCGCAGCCTTGATCGCACATATGGATGTGAGCAGAAGATTGGTTTTTTCAGAAGACAGAATAAATGTGCTTCGTGATAGCATGTATACTATCTGGTCAGAAACGAATGAGGAAGAATTTGAAAATGCCAAAACATACGGACTTGCTGTAGCCGAGCATATTAGCGAGTGGATGAATAAGGACAATTACAATCAAACCCGCACCATGCCCAAATTCACGGTAGATACGAATGATCCTACCCGCTGGCAGCCCACACCACCCGCTTACATGGACGGGATTGAACCGCATTGGAATAAGATCCGGCCTTTTGTCATTGATTCTGCCGGACAATTTAAACCTACACCACCCCCGCCATTTTCCATGGAAGAAGGCAGTGACTTTTACAAGGAGGTTAAAGAGGTTTATGATATTAGCAATGAGATTACTGCCAAAGGAGATGAATCGGAAGAGATCGCAATTGCTCAGTTCTGGGATTGCAATCCCTATGTTTCAGTTACCCGTGGCCACCTGATGTTTGCTACTAAAAAGATCACTCCCGGGGCCCACTGGATAGGTATTGTAAAGATCGCCACACGCAAGACTAAGAGCGGTTTTGACGATACAGTATATGCCTATGCAAAGACATCAATTGCCATTGCCGATGCTTTTATCAGCTGCTGGGACGAGAAATACAGAAGTAATCTGATACGTCCGGAAACGCTGATCAACGAGCATTTTGATGATAGCTGGCAACCCGTCCTGCAAACGCCGCCGTTTCCGGAATATACGAGCGGACATAGTGTTGTATCAGGAGCCGCAGCCATTGCGCTAACCGATATTTTTGGAGACAATTTTTCCTTTGATGATGATACGGAACTCCCCTATGGGCTTCCTGTCCGTAGCTTCAATTCCTTTAATGAAGCTGCAGATGAAGCAGCTATTAGTAGAATGTACGGCGGGATCCATTATCGGACAGCCGTTGAGATCGGTGTTAACCAGGGTCGTGATCTGGGTCGTTTTGTTATCGAGAATCTTGAAATGAAAAACGAAACTAAACTGGCATCCACTCAATAGTATGAAACGGGTATTGGCTTTTCTGGGAATCCTGTTAGTTGCCCTCTTTGTTTGGTATTTTTTCATTAAACAACACGATTACCAGGTTCGCTTCCAAAGCGAAACTACACCGGGTACAGCCAGCCAGATCATCAAGACCTGGAACGATACACAGGAAG
>JAOTYW010000242.1 GCA_029861705.1 Flavobacteriaceae bacterium | reverse complement strand
GAGCTCGAGTGGTGGAATTGGTAGACACGTTGGACTTAAAATCCAATGGCCATTATGGCCGTGCGGGTTCAAGTCCCGCCTCGAGTACTCCTTAACCCTGTTAATCTATTGATTATCAGGGTTTTGTTTTTTTGGGATGAATACTTGAGCATTGCGTTAAAATAATAAGAGACTGTTTGGATAAATAAAGTTCACCAAACAGTCTCAAACTTATAAAAGCTCCCTATTAAAGCTCTTTAATCTTTATATTTCTAAACCAAACATCATCACCGTGGTCTTGTAGTCCAATGAATCCTTTTGAGGCAACATCAGCCCATTCAGGATTAAGGCCAGGAAACTTACTGGATGCCACCATGTCGTTCCATTCAGGTGTCCATAAATGGTATTCAACTACAGTCTCACCATTCATTTTGTGAACTACTGTTCCTTTATAAACTATAAGTTCTACTTTGTTCCACTCTCCTACTGGCTTTGCATTTTGTGGCTTTGCTGGAATTAGGTCATATAATGATCCAGCCATACGGTTACCATCTTTACCTAGCTTGGCATCAGGGTGTTTCTCATTATCCAATACTTGCATTTCTGGAGCTGTTTTCCAAATGTAATCAAGTTCTTCCCGGCCAAGATAAAAGATACCCGAGTTGCCACCTTCAGAAATTTTCCATTCGAGACTAAGGTTAAAATTCTGATATTCCTTATCATAAATGATATCCCCGCCTTCTTTGCTCCCTGCCTCCCCACGGCCAGATCCAATACATTGAAGTGAGCCATCGATAATTTGCCATCCGGAAGGAAAATAATCTTTTTTATAACCTCTCCAACCTTCAGATGTTTTTCCATCAAAAAGCATTACCCATCCATCATCTTTTTCGGCTTGAGTAAGTGCGTTCATAGGAGCTTCTGCTTCTATTTTTACTTCAGTTACTACCTCAGCTTCCTCTTTATTATCAGTCTTATTTTTACAGCTTGAAATAACGGGAAGCATAATTAGACTTGATATTACAACTAAACTTAATTTTTTCATCATATTTAATTTACTTTGAATTGATTTGTTTTAACCCTTCTATCTAGGCATATCCGGTAAAGACCAACCATCTCTATAGGTATGTTTGACAAGCTCTTGAGAATACTCAATTGCATTCATAGGTTCTGTCCAATCCTTGTTAAAAGTTGGATGTCCATCATGAATCTTAAATCCGTCTTTGATAACTGTTCTGATTTCCTCGTTGGCACCGATATTCGTGAACTTCATATTCTCTCCGTCCCAATTCAAGGTCTTATTCAAAGCCTGCAAACGAACAGCAAGTACACCCATTACCACCATTTCGTTGAATGGACCGGCCTCAGCGAAATCAGAAGTACAAGGTTTTCTGTTTTCAGAGTTCTCTTTGCATGCTCGTACCCAATCCATTTCATGGGCACCTTCACTCCAGGAAAGGTTCATTTCTTCCTCAACTCTTCTTTCAGTCTTGGCAACATTAATTTTCTTACCAGATAATAATTCCGGTTCAACACCATAACATCCTGTATGAAGAATGTCTTTTGTGCCGTAGAAATACGTTCCACCACCATACTTATTAGGGTTCTTACCCGCTGGCCAGTTATCTGGTAACATAGGTTTAACACCACCATCGTACCAGTGTACATCTACCTCTGGCAATTTCATTTTACCGTGCCTTCCTCTAGCAGGAAAAGTCATCTTAACAGCCTGGGAAACGGGTGCAGAATCATTTAATAGCAAAGAAGAACTTGCCTGAACTTGAGAAGGGTGACCTAATTTAAGGCCTTCAAAAACAGGATGCAGGACATGACAGGCCATGTCTCCCAATGCACCAGTTCCATAATCCCACCATCCTCTCCAATTCCATGGGTGGTAAACTTCACTGAAAGGACGCATTTTAGCAGGGCCAGTAAACAAATCCCAATTCAATGTTTCAGGAACCCAATCACCTTTCTCAGGAGTATTTAACCCTTGTGGCCAAATTGGGCGGTCAGTAAATGATTCAACTCTTGTTACATCACCGATCGCGCCGCTCCATAGAATTTCACAAGTTTCTGCAACACCTGCACCAGAAGCTCCTTGGTTACCCATCTGGGTGGCAACTTTGTTCGTGGCAGCAAGTTTGGACAACAATCTAGATTCATATACAGAATGCGTTAACGGCTTTTGCAGATAAACATGTTTTCCCATTGTCATGGCATGAGCTGAAATAATGGCATGGGTATGGTCGGCGGTTGCAACAACAATTCCGTCAATTTCACTGCCCATTTCATCAAACATTACGCGCCAATCCCAATACTTTTTTGCGTTCGGGAACTGATCAAATGCACCTTTGGCATATTTCCAGTCAACATCGCACAAGCCAACTATATTCTGTGAAGTCAAGTTTTTAAGGTTCGCAAGACCCATCCCTCCAACGCCTATACCGGCTATGTTCAATTTATCACTGGGTGCTGTATGCCCCAAACCGCTAACTGCGAAAGATGGCACAATACTAATAGCTGCCGATGCAGTTAAGGTTCTGTCAATAAAATCCCGGCGAGTTAATTTTTTTTCTTTTTTGATCTTACTCATGATGCATTAACTTTAGAATGGATTAATAAAAGAGTGAAGTGATTTTTATTTGAGAACAAATATGCCTTGATTCATCGGTATCATTATAATCAAGGATTATTCACCGTGCAGACATACAGTTTTATTGAAAAAATGACTATCCACGAAAATACGAACTTAAAAATAAATTGAATATACATTAAAACAGCCTTATTAAAGAGTAATTCCCAATTTTTCGAAAATCCAATGGACTCTTCAAAACGTTCGATAATATTTTCTTTTATTTCGATATTGTTCGATGATTGCAAGTTTTTGTTTAGCTTGTGGCCTTTGAACCAATATCCATCAGTATTCCTGCTCATGCCAACCAAACAGGAGCTACTAAGTAGCGGAAATTGACCAATTAAATCGAAAACTAATACGGGCACCAAAACCCAGCTTAACCCCTTTATAAAATGAGTGATCAACACCAGGAATCCACACACATTGAGAGTTATAATTTACCTAAGGTCATCTTTTTGGCTTTCGTCGCCGCGATAGGTGGATTTTTGTTTGGTTTTGACAGCGGAGTGATAAATGGTACTGTCGATGCCTTACAGGTCGCATTTAACTCCGATGCCGCAGGAACAGGATTTAATGTTGCCTCGGTACTCCTGGGTTGCGTTGTGGGTGCCTTTTTCGCCGGTACATTGGCAGACAGGTTCGGAAGAAAACCAATGATGTTGACCGCAGCTGTGGTTTTTATCATCAGTGCATGGGGTTCCGGTATCTCTGAAAGTTCATTAGAGTTTGTTATTTATCGATTAATTGGCGGGGTGGCTGTAGGTGCAGCCAGTATATTGGCACCACTTTATATTAGTGAAATTGCCCCTTCGAAAATCAGGGGCCGGCTGGCCACATTACAACAACTCATGATTGTAATTGGCTTGTTTGTGGCATTTATGAGTAATTATTCACTTGTTGGTCTTTCCGGGGGTGCTGAAGAGGAGCTTTGGATGGGATTTCAAACCTGGTCATGGATGTTTTGGGCGGAAATACTGCCGGCATCTATAT